>JBDKKQ010000362.1:0-9355 GCA_039796015.1 Verrucomicrobiota bacterium | reverse complement strand
GTGAAGTCGAACTCCTTGCGACCCACCCAATCGATCGCCGGAGAAGCCTTGAGCGTCTCGGTTGGCAAGACAGCCGTATGCGCTCCGATGAATCCGATCTTTGTCTCCGGACGCTGGGCCTTAATGGCTTCGGCCACCTTGCAGTCGTTCTTCAGCGACGGAGTCGACGTGTTAATGATGACATGGCTGAAGTCTTTGGCGATGCCCAGAGTCTCCTGGATCCCGATGTTATGGGGCGGACAATCGAGCAGGCGGGAGTTTGGCACCAGGGCGGCCGGTTGGGCCAACCAAGTCGGATACCAAAAAGAGGTCACCTCGCGACGGGCCTGGTAGCGGGCACCGGCACCGCCGTCGAAGCCGTCAAACGAGGGAGGAGACAAGAACAGGGCGGACATGGAGATCAGGGATGAGTTGAAAAGTGAGAAACTCAGTAAGAGGAAGATCGCTCCGATCTTACTCCGACTTGACCTCGATTTTCTTGGCTGCGGCTATCTTGGCCTTGAGGTCAGCCAGCTGATCAATCGCAGGCCCGGAAGCTCCGGTGGAGCACCCACCCGAACCGCCGGAATCTTCGTGGGAGTGATCGTGCGGCAAGTCATTGCCGCCGCGTGCGTAGGCAGATTTCACGCCAGCGAATTCACGGTTCACTGCCTCCTTGGCCTCAGCAAGGTGACCCTTGCCAATGGTCGCTCCATTGTAAGCCGAACGGGTCAACTCAGGGCTCGACGGGTAGGCCGGAGGCCGGGAACCGAAGTTGTACTTAAAGTTGACCCACGAATCCCTCGGTTTGCTGCTCAGAGCCCCTGACGGCTCAAAGCCTGAGTGCATCATGCAGTTGTCGCAGCGGACATCGCGGCCACAACCCTTTTCATCCACGCCGAATCGGTCCCATTTCACCTCGGCCAACATCTGGGCATAAGTGGGGTAATGACCCTCGGTCATCACATAGCAAGGAGCCTTCCACCCGCGGACATTATAGGTCGGCACAGCCCACGCACTGCAGGCCAACTCCCGTTTTCCGGCCAAAAACTCCAAATAACCCGGAGTCCCGAATATAGTAAACATCTCACCCCAACGCTCGATGTCCTTGAACTTCTGGCGGGTCATCTCACGGGTGAGGAAGAACTGGGCTGGGTCTTTGCCCAGGCGCTTGACCATGTCCTTCTTGGCAGCGTCGTAGTCGTAGCCCGGTGAGATGGTGTGGCCATCCACGCCCAGTGAGCTGAGAAACTTGAACATTTCTTCCAGTTCAGCGGCTTCAGTCTCCTTGTAGACCGTGGTGTTGGTGGCGACCTGGTATCCCAAGATCTTGGCCATTTGCATGGCCGCCACGCACTCCTTGAAAACACCTTCGCGTTCAACGATGAGGTCGTGGGTGAACTCCAAGCCATCGACATGGACATTCCAGTAATGCCACTTGCCGGGCCGGATCACCGTTTTGGACTTGGCCGTCGCATCCGCCTTGCGGATCGCTTCAGCCTCCTTTTCGGTCACCAATTTCTCAGTCAGCAACTGGGCCAACTGGGGTTCGAAGCTCGGCGTGTAAACGCAGGCCAAGTACTCCCGCATTTTCTTCCGCATGAAGACACCGTTGGTGCAAATGTACACCAGACGGCCCTGTCCCTGCAGACCTGCCACCAACTCTTCGATCTTGGGATAGATCAACGGCTCGCCGCCACAAATCGATATCATGGGCGCATCGCATTCGTCCGCAGCCGCCAGACACTGCTCCAGCGGCACCAGGTCCTTCAGCGACGTGGAATACTCCCGGATGCGACCACAGCCCGTGCAAGTTAGATTGCAGGTATGGAGCGGCTCCAACTGCAACACCATCGCGTACTTGGGTGTGCCTTTGAGCTTATGTTTAATGATGTGCCGGGCGATCTTGGCCGTCGGCGCGAGAGGAAAACGCATGGTTGGAAAATCAATGGGCAGGCACCCGGACCACTGCCGCCATGGCGACCACTTGGGTCGTCGTGGAAGTCAATGCAACCCCGTTGGTCGGAGAGCCAGGAGCCGAACGATGTGCAGGATCGGCCTTGAGCAGACCTGGAAGGAGTAACGTCGCCGGAGAGACGCTATGGGATCCACTGAACCCCCCGCATCCCGAAAACAGGGTAGAAGCGGCGAAAAAAAACAAAACCGCCATTCCCTGAAATCGATGAGACCCCTTCACGCCCGCTAGGATAGATCGGGCCGCTGCAGGGGCAATCCCCATTTTAGGCGCGTATTGAGGAAGGTCTTGTGGGTCCGGGTCGCACAGACCACCGTGGTGCTCAGCGACCATGAAATTCATCAGCCTGTTGGGAATCGTCGCCCTCATCGGCGTGGCTTGGCTGCTCTCTGAGCACAAGCGCCGCTTTCCGTTCCGGGCTGTGCTCTGGGGCGTAACCCTTCAGTTCTTCTTGGGATGGTTTATCCTCAAGACCGGTCCCGGCGAGGGTCTCTTCAACGCCTGCCAGCAGCTTGTTTCCCGCTTCATCGGCTTTGCGAACGAGGGCAACAAACTAATGTTCGGGCCGTTGGCCAATGAAGCGGTGATGTCCAAAGCCTTTGGCCCGGAAAACGCATTGCTCTTCGCCCTAGTCATCACCGGCATCATCGTATTGATCAGCACCGTCTCCTCGATCCTTTACCACTACGGAGTCCTGCAACTCCTCGTCCGCGCAGTGGCCTGGGTCATGCGCCAAACCATGGGCACCAGCGGCAGTGAAACCCTCAGCGCCGCGGCCAATATCTTTATGGGCCAGACCGAGGCCCCGCTGCTCATCAAGCCCTACTTGCCCGGCATGACTCGTAGTGAATTGCACTGCATGATGGTTGGCGGTTTCGCCACCATCGCCGGCAGCGTGATGGGTGTGTATTCGGGGCTGCTCAAAGTGCCCGCCGGCCACCTATTGACCGCCAGCGTGATGAGTGCGCCGGCTGCCCTGCTGATTTCCAAGATCATCATCCCGGAGACGCAAGTGAGCGAAACGGCCGCCGGTTCAACAGCCAAGATCGAGCGGGAGACCGTCAATGGGATCGATGCCGCCTGTTCCGGCGCCAGCGACGGCATGAAGCTAGCCATCAATGTCATCGCAATGCTGCTAGCCTTCACTTCGCTAGTCGCCGCCGTGAACTGGTTTCTCGGTCAGGGATTCAGCCAACTGGGGTGGCAAACCCAACAACCCCTGCAAACCCTGCTCGGTTACGCCAACGCTCCGTTTGCTTGGCTCATGGGTATCCCCTCCAAGGACTGCTTGGCCGTGGGACAAATCCTGGGCGAACGCATCGTGCTGACCGAGTTTGTGGGGTACCTCTCCCTGTCTCAGCAACAAGCGTCACTGGACCCCCGCAGTTACGTCATTGCCACCTACGCGCTCTGCGGATTCGCCAACTTCGGCAGCGTGGCCATTCAAATTGGAGGCATCGGTGCTCTGGTGCCCAGCCGACGCAAGGACCTGGCCCAAGTGGGCATCAAGGCCATGGTGGGAGGTCTCTTCGCCTGCTACATGACCGGCTGCGTGGTGGGATTCCTACTCTGAACTCTCCGATGCCTACAGAAATTCACCCTACAGCGGTTATCCATCCTTCAGCCCAACTCGGCGAAGGCTGCCAAGTCGGCCCCCATGCTGTCATTGATGCCCATGTGATCTTGGGGCCTCATTGCCACGTAGGCCCCGGTGCCTACCTGACCGGCCATACCCAACTGGGGTCAGGCAATCGCATCCATGCCGGGGCGGTTCTTGGAGACGCCCCTCAAGACTTTAAATACGCGGGACAACCCACTCGACTGCGTATCGGTAAGGATAACGTGTTTCGGGAACACGTGACCGTGCACCGCTCGAATCGCCTGGAGGAAGACACAGTCCTCGGCGACGGAAACTTTCTAATGGCCGGTTCTCATGTCGGACACAACAGTGTTTTAGGAAACCACAATGTTCTAGCGAATGGCGCCCTGTTGGGTGGCCATGTGGTGGTGCAAGACCGGGTCTTCATTTCCGGGAGCTGCCTGGTCCACCAGTTTTGCCGGATTGGTAGGCTAGCTCTGATGCAAGGCGGTTCGGCCATTTCACTCGACCTCCCTCCCTTCACGCTGGCGCAAGAAACAAACATCCTCTGCGGCCTCAATCGGGTAGGATTGCGTCGGGCCGGCATTAGTCCAGAAGACCGCCGTGCTCTCCAACGCGTGTATCACCTCCTCTTTCGATCGGTCCTCCCGCGGGCCGAGCGCCTGCGTCAAGCTGCCGCCAATTTCCCTCAACCCGTCTGTCAGGAATTAATCGCCTTCGTGGCCACATCGACCCGGGGCCTGTGTGCCGATCCAGGTCGCCGGAATGGTTCCAACTCCGACGAAGAGGCCTCAACCCACTGACCCGCAATCCCAGAGGCTATCCGGGCTCTACGGCCGGCCGATCTCTGAGCCTCCCAACGACAATAATGGAATTCGCTTACTCCCTGGTCCAACTGGCCAACGGCACCACCAGCATACGATCGCTGGCCGAAGGGGAGACCTTTCACCCAGTCATCGGCCCGGTCGCCGAGGCCGAGGCGCTGTACGTGAGACAGCTGCGACTCCCGGAACGCCTCACCGCATCCACCGAGGATGAATGGGTTCTTTGGGATGTGGGGCTGGGCAGCGCAGCCAATGTTACCACCGCCCTGCGGCATCTGGCCGGGATCCCGAAACGGATTTGCATCGTCAGTTTTGATCACACCCTAGAACCGTTGCGCTTCGCCCGAGACCATGCCCAAGAGTTGGGCTATCCGTTGGGCTTTGAAACCCCCTTCAGCGCGCTGCTGGAACATCATCAGTGTGAGTTCGTCCACGATCGCCTTTCAGTCCGCTGGCAAGCTGAGGTGGCCGATTTTCCAACCCTCATCCGTTCAGCCGCACCACTGCCGGCTCCCCACGCGATCTTCTACGATGCGTATTCCCCCGCACGGAATCCCGCGATGTGGACGCTGCCCCTGTTCCAACGACTCTTCGAGCGATTAGATCCGACTCGCCCCTGCGCCATGGCCACCTATTCCCGGGCCACCCTCCTGCGGACGACCCTGCTCCGGGCCGGCTTCTGTGTCGGCGCCGGCGAGGCCACCGGGGAAAAGGAAGAGACGACTCTGGCCGGTAATACGTTGTCCCTGATTCCTCGGCCCCTCGGAAGCGACTGGCTTGGCCGAGCTCTGCGTTCCACCAGTGCCGAACCTCTGGAGAGCGCTGTCTACCGGCAGGCTCCTTTGTCTGAAGGGACCCGAGCCGCCCTACTGGGCCACCCCCAGTTCCGGCAGGACTAAATCGTCAGACCCGGGGTTAGATTCTCAGGCGCGCAATAAGACTGGCTGGAAGAAAAGCCCGTCTGGCAGAACCTGTTTCGGGATTTAGAAATAGCCTGGAAAACCATCCTTCTCAAAAAGTCCGATGAAACCCAGACCACTCAATCTGGGTTGATTCATCGATTCGACGTGACCATCAAAAAACCAGCCATTGGCTCGGTTGGAATGACGGCCGTGAATCTCATAATCCTCATCGATTCGAAAGACATGAAATTGCCGGGCAGTAATGCCCAAACGACCCCGACTAGTGGTATCAGCCAAGTGGAGGTACGAGGAGGGTTGTTCTATCCGCTCACTCTGGAGAAATTCTTGAAGGGGCCCGGACCGTAGGACCTCCGGAGGGTCGACCCAAACACCGAAGGTCATCAGCCAATTGGTCCAAGAAGAAGGCGGATAGGTGGGGCACAGAAAGATGGAAGCAGGCAGGTTCTGATGGGCCGCCAACGACTGGGCCCACGTATTGGTGATCATCAATGGCGATTGGAGACGGACCGCACCCCGATGATCCTGCGCATAAAGTTGAGTGGCCAATCCTACCTGCCGCAAATTGCCCTGACAGCGTACCGCCCCCGCCTTGGCCTTGGCCGAGGACAATGCAGGCAACAGCATCGCCGCTAGAATGGCGATCACAGCAATCACCACCAGCAACTCCACCAAGGTGAACGCTTTACTGCGAGCGATCTGCGACCTCATTTGGCTGACATTACAAACATTGTTGAACGGGCGCCATCCACTTCCCAAGGAACACTCCTACCCGAAACAGGCCAAAACCAATCCCGCGCGAGGCCAATACTCCAGCATCGAGAGTCCTTTTACTCCGATGCTTTCACCGCTATGGCAAAACCCATCCATTGAAAGATAGGACACCATCTCACCCAAGACCTGAGCCGAACCCCAGAGGTCTGTGACCGGCCAGCAACCAAGCCAGTCGCCCTTCTACGAGGACATTCTCTCGTCCGGCCTGTCTTTTAGAGCGGCTGTTTCACCGAGCTTCTCTGCTAGGTTCCACGGCGCTGCACCCCGGCTCCTGTGCCAACTTCTCGTCCCAGTCTAGAAATCCTCAGCGCAGCGTCTCTCTGAATCTTCAGACAAGCTCCAAGAAACCGCTGGCAGTACAGCCCCCTGTTACTGTCCAAAAACCCTTCACAGATAGGCTTCAAAGCGACTGTTTAAGGAATGTTATTAACAGGTTATTAACAGGTTCAAATTCGCTATTTTTACCGTATCGAATACAGTTTGTTGAAATAGACTTATTGCTGAGAAACTTCAATTTTTATGGCTTTTTACGATCTATTCCCTCTACCTTTCATTGAGGCCAACCAACAGAAACTCGTCATCCTAACTAAGCGGTTGGACGGTTTGATCCTGCCTCATTGGCTGATGCTTCATTAGATATTTATTCTTGCCTTGTTTTTTCCATTCGATAGGTTTGCAGCACAACGCATCGTCCTATGCTGGTTTTCAGCTCAGGGTGGTCGGGTTCAGATAAATTAAAAAACGTATCCATCATGGACATTACCAAAGAGATCGAACGTCAGACTCAGGAACTCCAGAAGAAGCTGGCCTTGTTGAGCGACAACAACCTCCAAGAGCTGGTCACCAAAAAAGCCGCGCTGGAGACCGAATTGGCTGACATCGAAGCCAAGATTGCCAACACCTGCAAGCTTCTGGGTATTTCCACGTCCGGTGCCTCCTCCCCGGCCCGCTCTGAGCGGCGCACCCGTATGGGTGGTGATGTCATTCGTGCCAAAATCACTGAGGTTCTTAAAGCCGCCCCTCAAGGCCTTTCTCAGATCGACATTGCCAAGCAGACTGGGGTTTCTTACGCCAGCGTGATCAACTTCCTGAAGGACAATCAGGACACCATCCGCACTGAAGGCGATCGCAAGAGCAAGCTGGTCTTCCTCAAGTAAACGCGCAGGTCCTTGGACCTCCATTTTGGCCTCCATTGTGGCCTCCTCTTTGGCGATTTTCATCAGCCAAACAAAATAGCCAAAAATTCGAAAAAGGCCGGTATTCGCAGAGCGACCTGAGGGTTGCCTGAAATCGAATACCGGCTTTTTTTCGGTCTTTTTGTCGATGCCTTGATCGACGAATTCACCACTAAAACCGTTGGATCGGTTTGGCTGGAACTTTCAGAAGTCAGTCTGAAAATTGCACTTCAGGGGTTCAATAATCCGATCACCTCGTCGTGCAGTTCCGGCGCACAAGCCACCATGGAAGTCGCGCCGACGTGATTGGCCGGCTGGCCCTGCCAGTCGGAGAAACGAGCACCGGCCCCTTCCAAGACGGGCACCAACGGCAGGAGGTCCCACGGGTTCATGATCGGATCGACCATCACATCCACCCACCCAGAGCACAGCAGCAAGTAGCCGTAACAGTCTCCGAAGCCCCGGTAGAGCCGAACCGAGCCGCTCAGGGCATCGAACCGGGCTCCATTCTGGTACTTGGCTGGATAAAGGGGATCGGTCGTCAGGAGGGAAGCCTCGGAAAGGCGGGCGCAGGGTCGGACCCGGACCGGTCGATCATTGAGAGTGGTGGTGACTCCATCTCCAATCATCAACTGACGCGTCACGGGTTGGTGAATGCATCCCACAATGGGCCGACCGCGATGGAGCAAACCGATGAGAGTCCCAAAGAGGGGGACTCCCAAGATGAAACTTTTGGTCCCGTCCACCGGATCGAGCACCCAGACGTACTCGGCGTCGCCCCGTTCAGTGCCAAATTCTTCGCCGATAATGCCATGCTCTGGAAAGCGATGCGCAATCATCTCCCGCATCACTTTCTCGGCTCCGCGATCAGCGAGGGTCACGGGAGAGGCATCGCTCTTAAGTTCCAAGCCCATGTCCCGGGATCCGAAGTAAGGCAGGATAACCTGGGCGCTGGCCTCGGCGAGTTCCCGCACAAAGGCAACAAAGGGCTCGTGATTCATTAAGACGCCGGATGAGAGCAGAATTGCCCGTATTTGGAAACCGAAGACCCGTTACGAAATCGGCTCAGGACCGGGCCACTGCTAAGAGCCGCTCGGCCAACCGACTACCCAGCCGCTCGGCGTCCCGGACCGGCGCCTTATCCTCTTCGTAACGGCCCACGCCGTCGCGGAAGACCGCCACCCGCAGTTGTAACTGGTGTCCCACCACCCGGGCATAGCCAGCGATAGGACTCTGACATCCGCCACCCATACCGCGCAGGAAGGACCGCTCGGCCAGAACCGCCTGTTGGGTGTTGAAGTGATTCAGGATCTTGATCCGAGAGCCGATCTCCGAATCCCCGGTGCGGATTTCAAGAGCCACAGCACCCTGCCCCACAGCCGGTAGAAATTCTTCCGGCTCCAGGATCGTCCCGAGAATGCCCTCGGGCGGCGGATCAAACAGCCCCCGTTGGGCCGGGCTCAGACGATAATCGGCCCGCAGTGCCCCTTTGGGACTGAGGTCGAAACCCAAACGGGTCAATCCAGCCGCGGCAAGCAAGGTGGCATCGATTCCATCGTCCTGAAGCAGCTTAGAGAGCCGGGTCCCCACATTGCCGCGAATTGGCACCACGGAGACATCGGGCCGCAGCGCCTTCACCAGGGCCGATCGCCGAGTGCTGCTGGTGGCTACCACCGCACCCTCAGGCAAATCTTCGAGCGAGAGGCCCGGACCAAAGCCCGAACGCTCCTTACTCCCCGGGGTCCAGTCAGCGACCGGGTTCTTCTCCGCAACAACCCGCACCACATCGCGGTACAGCAAAACCTCCCGGACATCGGCGCGCAGACAAATGGCTCCCAATGTCAGCCCTTCCGGCAATTCGGTGGGCAGATCCTTGAGGCTGTGGACCGCCAAGTCAGCCCGACCTTCCAAGAGGGCCAGTTCCAGTTCCTTGGTGAACAGTCCTTTCGGCAGTGGCGTCCCGGTGTCGGCCAGCGCCGAAGTCTGTAGGGCATCACCCGTGGTTCGGATCACTTCTAGTTCGAAGCGCTCGCCCGGGAATGCCGCCTGAAGGTGGTATTGAACCTGACGGGACTGGGCCAGTGCCAGGGCGCTACCGCGGGTGGCGA
>JBDKKQ010000361.1:0-9287 GCA_039796015.1 Verrucomicrobiota bacterium | reverse complement strand
TGCAGACGCTGACGTACGCCCGGATCAGTGGACCCACGGGCCTGACGGTCTCGGCCGGCGGCGTGGTGAACTGGACGCCGGATGAAACCTTCGGCGGAACGACCAACGTAGTGTTGGTGCGAGTGACGGACTCCGGTGATCCGGAACTCTCCGCCACCAACACCTTCCGCGTGATCGTCCTGGAGGTGAACAGTACGCCGGTCTTCGCGGCGGTGACGAATCGCACGGTGGTGACTGGGGTGCTCCTGAGCATCAACCTGCCCGCCACGGATTCGGACCTCCCGGCGCAGACGCTGACGCGTGCGCTGGTCAGCGGTCCTGCTGGAATCGTGGTGAGCCCCGCCGGTCTGCTGACGTGGACCCCGACGGTGGGTCAGGCCGGAACCACTAACTTGGTTAGGGTCAGGGTCACGGACAACGGTGTCCCCGCTCTGTCCGTCACCAATAGTTTCACCTTGATCGTGAGACTTCCCGCTCCGATCCCGCCGTCCGCGCCGAAGATCGCGGCGGGGAACGAGGTTCCCCAATTGGTGGTGAAGTCTGTCGGAACAGACGGGACCACGGAGTTGGAGATCACTGCGGCCTCAGGCGAGCAATGGCTCCTCGAGAGTTCAACAACCGCGAGCTCCTGGACGGAGGTCAGCGTGGTCACCGGACAGGGCCCCCTCAGTCCCGTGAAGGTGTCGGTGGCTTCCTCTGAAAAGGATTCCATCCGATTCTGGAGGTTGTCGCGGCCTTAAGCTGCGCCTCCAATAGGCATCTGAGTTAAGATTCAGGACGGCCGGGGTTTGCCCCGGCCGTCTTTTTTTGTTCGATATCGATCGCCGAGGCGACCGAACCGAGTCATGCGGAATGCTACGAGGTTGTTCCGACCTTTCGGCGGCGATTGTTTCTCCCGCTGGGAAAGAATGATTGTCGTTGAACAGTTGCTGGCCCGCCTTCGCCACGCGCCGGTGACCGCGTACTATCCGCTGGCAGTGCGTGAACCTGGCAAGAGCCGTTGAAGGAATCCGCAGAGAGCGCAAAGAGCACAGAGAAGGTCGGTCGGAGAGGCTGCCGTACTCATCGGGAGTTGCTCCGTGAGATGAGGCGTCCCCTGGCCGGCAATCGATCGGAGGTTACCGTCTTTGCGTTCTTTGCGGTTATCTGAAATGCCGATTTCAGGGTGAACGGATGTCTGGGGCGCAGACTCCGAGATAGGCAATTTTTCAGCGCCACCGCCTCCTGACTCATCGGTCCGGAGTGGTTCCTGACCCCAGCCTCCTCTCACTCCCTCACCAGGCGCAGCGAGGCCTCGTCGAAGGCTGCCGTGCCGGACTGGGATTTGAATTCACAGATCAGTTCGATGTCCGCCAGTTCATCTTCGATATGGAAGTCAAAAGCCAGCGGGGTCCATTCCCCATCGGGGACCGGCAGATAGCGCACCTTTGTGCCGGAAATGCGCAGGCAGGCGAGGCTCTTTTCCTGGCTTCCCTCACCCCGCACCCGGCCCTCAAACCGGTAGTGGCCGGGGCCCAGGGGAACCCTCACCCGCCAGGAACCTGCACCCCCAGCCGGGCTGGTCTGGATCCGCAGCACTTTCGTCCCGTCCACCTCGGCCTGCTCAAACTGCGGGGGCGGTTCTGGTCGCTGGGGAGCGGGGCGGGCCCGCCAACGCGTGAGGCGCAACGTGCCATCCGGCGGGAAGATCATCGGCTCGCGCGGCCGGTCCAACTGCTCCGCGATGCTTTGGACCCGTTGACCGATCCGCTGGCAGAGATCCTCAATATGTTCGTCGTGTTCGGTGGCCAGACCCGGATCATAGGCGGCCAGGGTTGGACGGATCCGCTGGGACAATTCCCGCACCCGGCTGGTCAGCTTTTCCTCCAGAAAGACGTTGGTCCGTAACTGAGCGATGCGCTGGAGATAGAGGCGGTGTCCGGCCGGGGTCGCCACGAAACCGCGGGCAACCTGCCCCTGCATCGGGGGCTCGATCTGGCTGGTGGTGGCCATCCGTCCATCCACACCGAACAATTGGTCGAGGCCGTGCGGCATGAAGACGAGGCGCTCGGCTGCGCGGTCGTGGAACACGCGATAATTGTTCCGGTTCAAGCCATAGCCGTCCCAGTGGCACAGCATCACTTCCACCGCGAGCAGGGTGGCAAAACGGTCCACATCCAACAGCGCGCTCAGGCGCTTCCATCGTTCCGCGGAATCCGGATCCCGCGCGGCCTCGATCAAGGCGCGGAGTTCTTGGCGGCCTTCCCCGTCGTCCCCAGAGGTGATCTCGAGATCCGAATCGAGGTCCTGGACAAACCCTCCGTCGTACAGATTGCCGTCCACCACGGGGAAAAAGCGGCGGAGAAAGGGCTTCCCCCAACCCTCGGTCAGCACATAGAGGCCAAGGTCGCGGCCGTTGATGAGGACGGTGGCATGATCGGCCCGCGGTGCCGGCACACCGGCCTCGACGAAGATTTCGCGGGCCAGCGCTTCGGAGACGAACGAGGGATCCTGGACGGAGTTGTTCAACGAGAGCTTGGTGTAGCCGTGGAACTTCTGTCCGGTCGCCTTCTTGGAGAAATGAAGCGTCAGCGCCGGCTTGTCATCGAAGGGCCGGAAGCTGCCCGCCGCGCCCTTCAGATGCAGGGCGACGTTGGTGTAGGTTGCGTTGCCTTCCCGAACCGTCACGAAGACCTCCGGCCGTTCCACCGTGTTCCCGGGCCCGCCCCAGGAGTATTGGCGCAGTTTGTCCGCATCTGTCGGCGCGATCTCGATGGCCAGGCGCCAGAGGTTGGTTGGAACCTCTCCGGAGGGTGGCTGAACCGGGGTCGAAGAGTGCCGGCCCCAACGTGGGTTGCCGGGCTCAAACGGCACCTGTCCGGGCGGAAACCATTGCTGCGGTCCGTCGTTCGACACGTTGAGGAAGCTCAGGACGCCCAGGGTGACGACCCCCGCGATCCAAACGAACCCCGCCAAACCGGTCCAGGCCAGGATCCGGATCCAGGATCGTTTCCGCGGTTGAGGGCGACCAGAGGCCAGCGGCGGCGGCGGCGGAGAGGGCAGGAAGGGAGGGGGATTCATGGTCGCGAAGACCGTGGCCAGCGTGCCGGCGAATCAGCCTTTGAATCAGAGTCGAATTATTTGCCGGTGAGGCAATAGAGAAATTCTTCGACTCGCCGGTGGCGGGCAGAACCACTGTTTACCAGCGACACAAAGGGGAAACGATGTCGGGTTCGAGGGGGTCCCGCATCCCGACGCCATTCCTCCGCGGCCGGTGGCAACCCTCCGCACGCTTACTCCCCTCTAATCGCCTCACTCCCCAAGCCCGACTCGCACCCAGGAGCATGCCCTCCGGCCTTCCCCTTATCGCGGCCACCCGAATCCTGCGACTCCCTCTCCGCAGTGACTGAACCGCAGCAAAATACACCCGGGACTTGCATGCATTGCACAGCAATGTATAATTCTCCAACATGAAGACTGGCCCGATAAAACAAATCGAATCCACGGCGATGCACCCTGTCTCAAGACCGCAAAGATCCTGCTTCAGAACCTTAGCTCTGATCCTGGCCACTCTGGCTTTGGCTCATGCGCCGGTCGGCGCACAGGTCCTGCCGGATGGGAGTTCCGACATCGGCAATCCCGATTCGGCCAACCCACCGCGGGATTCCTCCAATCCGCCCTCGGACGATCCGAGAAGCCCTGAACTGGGCAGCCTCTCCGATCTGGCCCTCCAGCTCGACTATCCCCAATTGGAGATTGCTGAGAATCGGGCCTACATCCCGCTGTTCTTCACGATCAAAACCCCGAACTCCGGGTCATTCTTCAGCACCAACAACATCACGGTTCGGGCTAGTTTTGTCGGTGGCACCGCCACTCCCGGGAAAGATTTCGACTTCAGCCTGCCCGTCCGCGTGGTCCCAGCACAGGGTGGTTTGAACTCCATGAGCTGGGTGCAGCTTCCCCTGATCCAGGACGAGGAAAACGAGGGCGCGGAAACGGCCATCTTTGATCTGTCCATCGACGGCAGCACCAACGCGCCGGTCCGGATGGAGGTGTCCATTCTGGACGATTTGACCACGGGCGAGGTGGGCTTCATCTCACCGCGTTTCCAAATCAACGAAGGTTCCACCAATGGCTATGTCCAGCTTCGCATGTGGCGCACTCTCAACAGCCGCAATGCGGCCACCGTCACCTACCGACTCGAGGGAAGTGCCGCTGCCCTGGCTATCCTGGGTGGGCAGACCAACCGAAGCGCGATCTTCCAACCGGGCGATTCACAGATATTTATCCGGATCCCGCTGGTCGATGACACGGACCCGCAGGGGACTCAGGACATCACCCTCACCATCGAATCGAGCGACGATGGAATGAAGATCATGGGCGACGGAAGGACCGTCCTGACAGTGGCCGATGATGAGACGCTGCCGCCGCCCGCCGAACTCTCGATTCGCGGGAATACCAACGACACCGGAGAACGCGGTGTTCAATTGTCCACTCAAGTGCCGCGCGGCTATCAGGTTCGACTGGAATACTCTGACAACGGAGCCGCTGGTCCCTGGCAATTGTATTGGATCCTGGAGGGTGCTGATACCGAGCGCTACGCATTTAACAACTTCGATGCCTCCGTGATGCGGATGTTCCGGATCCTGCCTCCCGAGCCGCTAAACTTTACCTTCCCTTGGTAAAAGTGGCCCACGGCGTCGGGTTGAGCGACGCGGTGGTGGGTCGACCATTGCGCGCTTAAACTGGGTCGCATCTTCGCGCCAGGGGATTCCAAGACGCCGAGAAATGCCTCCGCGGGCGCTTGCCTTGTTTCAACATCGTCGATAGTCACTCGGCATGCCCGTGAGACCGGTTCGCCGCCAGACACGGTTGGCGTCTCGACCGTGGAAGCGCCGAGGCTCCCAGCTCGCGGAGGCCTTCACACTGATCGAGCTGCTGCTCGTGATCGCGATGATCGCCGTGCTGGCGGGGCTCCTGCTGCCGGCCCTCGGTCGTGCCCGCAGCGCTGCCGATTCGGCCGTCTGCAAGGGTAACCTCCGTCAGCTTGCTCTCGGCTTGGAGATCTATGCCGGCGACCATGATTCTTACCCTGGCAGGCGTCCGCCCAACCCGATCGACCCTTGGGGAGAACTCTGGTTTCACCAGTTGGAGCGCGCCGTCGGCCAACAGTGGCCGTCCCGGAATTTTGCTCCGGGCGGATCACCCAAGCGTAGCTCCTCACTTTGGGCGTGCCCTGCCTACCAGAGCCTCGGGGGCATCTTCGCGCGTGGGGATGCCGCCGACCCACACTTCGCGGTGGGCAGTTACGGCTACAATGACTCAGGAGCAGCACTTCCGACTCTAGCCCCAAAATATCGCCCTTCCGGCTTGGGTGGATCGTGGCAAATGAATCTCAACGGAAATGAAATGCCACCGGCCAGTCTCTCGGTTCGGCCAGCCCAGGTCACCAACCCGGCTGACATGATCGCGCTCGGTGATACGCAACTCATCGCGGGACCTGAGGCCGATCCCAAGTTGTCGCGCTACACGTACGGATGGCCTTCGCTGGCTCAAGCGCTCTATTCCACCTCCGTTCGCGAAGAAGCCGGCATTACCTATCAGGACGGGCCACTTTCCATCACCGCAGCAAGCCGGGCGGCCATGCGGAAACGCCACCGCGGCTTTTGGAACATAGCCTTCTGCGACGGGCATGTGGAGTCGCTGAAGGCGCGCCAGTTTTTCCGGGTTGAGGATCCGCGGCAGAACGCACGCTGGAACTACGACAACCGGTCGAAGCCCACGACGCCTGGAAAATGAAAAGGGCCGGGTTCTCGCCCGGCACAGAGGAAGTCGCCGCGATACCGTTCAGCGCTTCATGTCCGCCACGGTTCGCCCGGCGGGAATGACCGACAGCCCATGTTCGGCGTAGGGCGACCTCAGGCTCAGCAGGTGGAGCCAACGGGGTCTGACCAGTGACTTTGATATTCAGTGCTCAGTGTGGACCGGCAACGGCCGATCTTGCGAATAGCTGTCCTGTCCCTTGGTGCTCCGCTCAGGCCGCCCGTAGCCCAATTCGTATGCGACCCCTTCCGCAAGCCGGGGCGCCAGGGTCGGGTAACACCCCATTCCTTCGTGTTCGTTCTCGCCTAGGGTTGGCGTCGATTTTGAAGGAAAGGCCGCGTGATTCCTAAGGCCTCGGGGTAAGCGACCTTGGGATGTGGAAAACCCCACTCTAAATCAAGAATTGGGTGAGCAGAAAACGTTTGGCGATGGGGCAAAACATCAAAAAAGACATAAAAATGAACAATCCAATGAAAACCGTAAACAACAGACACTTCCTGGGTTCATGCATCGCGGTCGCCATGGCGCTGGCAACCTGGCTGCCGACGACTGCAATTGCCGCCGACGAAGCGAAGCCGATGAAGCCGATGAAAGGCGGCGAGCATCTGCTGATGCTCAAAGGAGTCGAAACCAAAGGGGAGGTAGACGCGCTTAAGACAGACGACAGCATCGCGATGGTGTGCGCCAAGTGTAAGACGGTTTGGGTCGCCCGCGTGAAGCAGGGAACCAAGGGTGCTCAACTCCTGATGGAAATGGGCCAGCCCAAGGAATTAATCGGCACCCACGGCTGCGCTGGATGCAATTCAACCCTCACAGTGACCGGCCACGCCAAAGGTGATATCACTAAACTGAATCACAGTTGCAAAATGTGCGGTGATGATTCCGCCTTCTGCTGTGCGACCAAGCCTGGGAGCGGCGCGACCAAAGGCATGGAAAAGCCGAAGCTGTAATTAATTTGGTCTGGGCGATGTGGACCAGAGGGGGTGCCAAACTGGGCACCCCCGAAACAAATTGAGTGTAAGAGCCCGTCCGAAAACTCAGAGGGGTCCTGCGGCGAGGGATTTTGGTGGTGGCCAAGGCGGGGAGGCCGGCGCATCCCCTTAGTGGGCTGTAACGGCCGAGCCAACGCAGGCCACCGGCAAAAGGCCCGCCGCCGGCAGGGTTTTCGCGGAAACGGCCCGCTGACTTCGTTGCTCGTCGGTCACAGACCTCTGCGGGTATGCTCCCTCCTCGCGCCTGCATCCCGCCGAAGCCGGAATGCGAAGCCGGATCGCCATCGGGCCGTTTCCGCGACAACAGGACCCCTCTGAGTTTTCGGACGGGCTCTAAGGCAAGCGGGTCTGCCTTATGGACGTCTGCTTCACCAAGGGTTGTTCTTGATCCGTTGGTTCAGTATGCCTTGCCTTCACGGGCCGGAATCCTTGGATAGCCCGAACGGTGATTGCGCTGCTCAATCCGGAGAAGTCGATCTGGGGAGAGTGGATTGCGTTCGTAGAGTGAGGTTCAGCCGGACCGGTTCGCGCCGGGCCGCAGCGATGCGTGAGGAAAGTCAGAAGGCCGACCGCGGGAATCAATCCACGCTGTGTTGCCGCTGCCAGAAGCAGGGCTGGAAGGCTGCCAGGCGCGGGCGTCACCACTCGGTCGTAACGCCTGAGTACTGCGGCATGATTGTATCCGGAGAGAGAGAACTCTTCCTCCAGGAAACTTTGCCGTGGCGAGTATGAATCGATCAGCGGGGTTGTTGTGAAATGCTCGCAGCATTTCAGCCGCATGGGCGATGGCTAGGGTGATCGGCTCGCACCTGATCCGGTGCTATGTGAGGCCTTTTTGAAACCACTCTTCCAGTCCGTTCGGGGCGTGGATGGAAATTTTGCCCTTGCGCACGAGTCGATGGATGTCTGTGACCGTGATGGCGGATAGATGGAGGGAGTTAGTGGCGTCGCCTAGGGCCATCAGTGCCGGAATGGACAGCTTGGATTGGTCATCCACCAACCAGAAGTAGGTGCAGGTATCCAAGACCATCGGTGTTCATATGAATGGGCTCAAAGGCGGGCGTAGAGACGTCGAAGGCGAGTCACAGCGAGGGTTTCCGCGAGGTTTGTGGCGAGGGCATGGCGTAGCCAGCGGAGGAACTTGATGGAGCGCTGGGTGGCCCGCCGGCCGCTCAGGAGGAGGGACGAAAGTCCACGACAGGTCTGTGCGGCAATGTCTTTGAGTTCGTCAAGGCGGGTCTCCCGACGGCGATCTTCGGCGATGTTTTGAACCCCATGGGCTCGCTCCAGATGCTGTTCGTAGATCACCATCAAATTGTGGGTGAGTGCCGTCAGGTGACCCTGAAGTCTGCGGATGTCCAGGCCGGTCCCCCAGGCCTTGCGCTCTTCCAGTTGGTTCTTCAGTTCGTCGAACACCTTCTCAATCTCCCAGCGGCGGCGGTACAGCTCCGCCAGCACCCCCGGGGAGAGTTCCATGTCATTGGTGAGGAACTCATAGAACTTCCCAGTCAACGGATCGGTGTAGTGGATCACCCGCAGGCCGTGTCCCTCTGGGGTCAATACCTGCCGATCATCACTGATGCCCCGGTTGCGGGGATCGTTGCGGTTCCACAGACGGCTTGAAATCCACTCAAACACCAACCCCTCCTTGGTGCGGCTCAGAAAGTAGACGGCACATTCCTGCCGGCAGCGCTTCCAGAATCCGTAGTCGATGGACGCGCGGTCATAGACCGCCAGAACCCGGCGTCCCTTGGCCACCTTCTGGCGCAGACCCGAAGGCTTGAGACGTTTGAGCACACTGATGTCGTGTTCGTGCAGACCTTCTCCTACGGCCAGAGGACGCAGCAGGTGGTTGCGCAGGTTCAGGCTGTGGAAATGGCCCACGGCCATCTTCTGCCCCTCGTGGCGGGGATCGTGGGTCGCGGCCTGGTGCCAGTGACCGTCCACCGCGAAGACCTCGTAGCGGGCCAACTCCGGGATGTGATCCAGGCGATCCCTCAGGAGCGGAGTCGCGACAGCCATCAACTGCTCATTGACGTCCCCAGCCAGTTGTTGGCGACGGGGGCTATTGAGGGAGGCGAAATAGGTGGAGTGGCCCAGTGCGTCGACCCGGCTGGGCGCATGCTCTTGAAGAAACCCCCGGCCGCTGCGCGCGGATTTCAACACCCGATCCACGCCCAACAAGAGCCACAGTTCATCGTCCAGTTCCCTGCAGGGGTAGTGGAAGGGGGAGGCCACAGCCAGTCCCTGGAGTGGTCCAAAGAAGATCTCATTCACGGTGGTGGTATTAGAAAAGACAGGCATCGAAGTCGATTTTGGCGGCACTTCGCGCCGTCAAGACCTTTTCTTGGATTTATACGCCTCACTGAGCCCTCTTCTAACTCCCGGAGGGTTCCGTGAACCCCTGAATATCCGACCCGCGGATCGGCCCTCTGCGCCCCAGCATCGGCATCATCCATGCCCTCAGCATCTCCATTCATTTGAACACCGATG
>JBDKKQ010000360.1:0-7626 GCA_039796015.1 Verrucomicrobiota bacterium | reverse complement strand
CGGCGAGGAACGAGGCCCCAAAGGTGAGTCGGTAGGCGGCCAAGGCCCGATCGCTGAACGCCACCCGGACAAAGTCCGCCCAACTCATCTCAGTGACGCGGATCAACAGCCCCGCCAGTGGAATCAGGACAACGAGGCTCAGGTAGACGATGGAATAGCCCATCGTTATCCCGAATCCCGGCAGTACATTATTTCGTTGGTGGCCCATCTCCCTGAAGGTCAAAAGGCTATTGGGCCTTCTTGATGGTTGTAAACACATAAAGACAACCGAGATTGTAGAGATTAGAGAGCTTGCCCGGTTTGTGACTTGGCCATTGAAGCGCGATCCGGCTTTGGACAAGTTCTCCGCGATGTCGATTCCGAGCGAATTCAACAACGTCACTGCCACCGCCAAAGCCAATGTCTATTTCGAGGGCAAGGTGGTGTCTCACACGATCCGTTTTTCTGACGGCGCCAAGAAGACCCTGGGCCTGATTTATCCGGGCAAGTTCCACTTTGGAACCGACCAGGCTGAGCGGATGGAAATCGTGGCCGGCCATTGCGTCATCCGTCTGGATGGAACCGAGGAAACCCGATCGGTTGCTGCCGGTTCGTTCTTTGATGTCCCCGCCAAATCTGGCTTTGACATCGAAGTCTCGAGCGGGATTTGCGAGTACATTTGCTCGTTCCTGCCGTGAGGTGATGGTTGCCTCAGGGATGTGCTTCTGAGGGCCGTTGAGACGTTGACTTGGTAGGGGGGCAGAGCGTTTGCTCTGAGTCCTCTCCTATGAATCGCCGTCGCTTTCTGTTGGGGGCCTCCGCCCTTCCGCTCTTGCCGTCTTGGGCCTTGGCTCAAGGATCAAAGTCCTATCGTTTCGGTCTGATCGCCAAGTCCCAGGGGAATGCCGTGTTCCAGGTGGCTCGGGTCGGTGCCGAGGACGCCGCTCGGGAGTTGGGTGCCCGACACGGGGTGAAAATCCGCATCGACTGGCGGACCCCCAATGAGGAAGACGCTCAGAAGCAGGCTGAGGCCATCGAGCAGTTGGTTTTGGCGGGTGCTGATGGAATTGCCGTTAGTTGCAGCGATGCGAACAAGGTGACCGACGCCATCAACAAGGCGGTGAGCGATGGAGTGCCCGTGGTCACCTTTGATTCGGATGCGCCCGCCTCCAAGCGACTGGTTTGCTATGGCGTGGATGATGGCCTGTGCGGTGAACAGGTGATGACTGAATTGGCCCGAGTTCTGGGAGGCAAGGGGGTCATCGCCATTTTGGCAGGAAACCAAAACGCGCCCAATTTGCAGAAGCGTGTCGCTGGTGTCCGCAAGGAGGCCAAGAAATACCCTGGGGTGGTTATCCGTGATACGTTTTATCATCGGGAAACCCCGCAGGATGCTGCTGCTCGAATGGAGCAGGTCCTTCAGGCCAATCCGGACATCACCGGTTGGGCCTTAATTGGAGGATGGCCTCTCTTCACTGAGAATGCCCTCAAGTGGCAGCCAGGCACGGTTCAATGTGTCAGCGTCGACGCGTTGCCGATCTGCTTGAATTATGTGCGCAGCGGGCACGTTCAGGTCCTCTTGGCTCAGCAATGCCACGCTTGGGGCTACCGCTCAGTGGAGCACTTGTTTAACAAGGTGCATTTGCACAAGAATCCGGATTCGCCCCGGGATGTCAGCCCCTTGGTTCGTGTGGACCGATCCAACGTCGAGGCCTACGCCAAGAATTGGGAGAAGTGGCTTCCGAAATGATGCTCCGGTGAGGCCCGGACCTTGGTTCAGGACTCATTGAGCCTGAACCATCCCCCGTTGTTTTCTATCGGATAGCTGATGAAGAAGTTCCGTCCGACCCGGTGCGGGGCTTTAGAACACGTCCATGATCATGGAGACGGTTCGACCGATGCTGCCCTGATTCTCGCGGACGACCGTCTGGGCCCGTTGACCGAGAGCCGCTCGTTCGGCGGGGTTTTCTAGCAACCGGGTCAACGCCGATTCCAGCCCCGCTTCATCGGCAACTTGCACGGCGGCGTTGGCCTTCACAAAATTTGGTGCAATGTCGGGGAAGTTCTCCATGTGCGGACCAAAGATCACTGCCTTGCCGAGAGCGGCCGGTTCAATGGGGTTTTGTCCGCCTTGCGCAGTGAGACTCTTGCCCACAAAGACAATATCGGCCCGGGTGTAGAAGTGACGGAGTTCACCGGTGGTGTTGACCAGCAGGCATTCCAGATCGCCCGATTTGTGGCGTGTGTTCGGCCGCATGTCCTTGCGGAAGATGTATCGCACGCCCAGAGCCTGCAGCTCTGCTCCGACGGCAGCACCTCGTTCATGATGCCTCGGCACGAGCACGAGGAAGAGCCTTGGGAACCGGGGCTTCAAGCGGAGGTACATGGAAGCCAGGATGCGTTCTTCACCGTCATGGGTGCTGCCGGCCACCAGAACTACGCTGTCGGGAACAACCCCCAATTGCCCCAGTAGGCTGGTAATATCCAGCGTAAGGGTGTCATCAAGCTTGGCGGCGTCGAACTTGAGGCTGCCCACCACGTGGATGGCTTCTTTGCGGCAACCGAGTTGAAGCAGGCGCTCCGCATCGGCTTCAGTTTGCGCGCCCACCCCTTCAAACCCTGCGAAAAGATCCCGGAAGAGGAACCCAAACCGGCGGTAGCCGCGGAACGACCGCTCCGAGAGGCGAGCATTGACCAAGAAATACGGAACCCCACGGCGTTGGAGACTCCACAGAAAGTTGGGCCAGATCTCGGCCTCCACTAAAATGACCACATCAGGGTCGATGAGGCCGATGGACCGTTGGATGTGTTTCCGGCGATCAATGGGGTAGTAGACCTTGGTAATATGCGCCGGAAGGTGGTCGCGCAGGAGTCCCATGCCCGTCGAGGTCGTCGTGGAGACGACGATCTTGTGCAAGGGGAGCAGCGGTTCCATGGCCCGTATTAACTGCGTGCACAAGTTCACCTCGCCGACGCTGACCGCGTGGAACCAAATGACCTGACGGTTGGTCAGGGCCTGCTTGAGCTTGGCGTCATACAGGCCGAAGCGCTCGCCAAACCCGGCCTGCCAGGATCCGCGACGGTACATCTTGAGGAAATACCATGGAGCCGACAGGGCGAACCCGATGTTGAAGAGAATATTGTAGAGAAGTCGCATGGACAGTGTCGTCGCGGAAAACCAAAAGGAACGGTGGTTACTGTCCCAACGTTCCGGTCGAGCCAAAGGTTACGGATTTTTTTGACGAGGCCGAACCTTCCGGGGTGTTGGTGCGGGGGACTCGGTGGTGGTTTCCTTCGTGCCGATCCGTTGCACAAAGGCACCGATCCATTCGCAGGCTCGATGTTCTTGGGTTTTGGCTACTTCGAGAACTTCTTGGGCAGAGACGACCTGAGTTTTCCCGCCTAAGCCGGCCGCAGCATTGGTAATGCAACTAAATCCGGCCACTCGCAATCCGCATTGGCGGGCCACGATGACCTCCGGCACGGTGCTCATGCCCACAGCATCGGCGCCCCACATGCGGAAGGCCCGGATCTCAGCCGGTGTTTCAAAACTGGGACCAGAAACGGCCAAATAGACCCCCTCGCGCACCGGCAGACGGATCGACCGCGCGGCCGCTTTCAGATGTTTTTGCAGTTCCGGATCGTAGGTCCGGGTCATGTCGACAAAACGAGGTTCGCCCTCGGCGACCGCTCCCCGCAGCGGATTCATGCCCAAGAAATTGATGTGATCGTTCAGGATCATGAAATCGCCGACGCGGAATTTGGGGTGAATGCCGCCCGCTGCATTGGTCACCAGCAGCGTCTCGACACCCATGGCCGCGAGGACACGAGTGGCATAGACCACTTCGTTGGGCTCAAACCCTTCATAGTAGTGGGCCCGTCCGCTGAGCACGGCCACGGGCACCGAGTGCCAGGTTCCGATCCGCAGTCGTCCCTCATGCCCCGGGGCGCTGCCGACTGGGAAGCCAGGCAGGTCTCGATAGGAGAATTCCCGGTCCACCGAGACCGACTGCGCGATGGGGCCAAAGCCACTGCCCAGAATGATGGCCACCCGTGGCCTTAGAGAGGTCCGGCGTAGGATCAGCGAGGCAGTGGACGAGGGAGGGGGCAGGGATTGAGAGCGACGAGGCATGGCGCTGGGAACGGATTGCGGAACTCAACCGGGGATTACAGCCGTGCTTTGAGCGTGGGAGGCCAATGCGGCCTCGAACAGTTCGTGGCTCCGGACAGCTTCGTCCGGGGTGACACAACCAAATCGATTGCCGAGGGCTCCCTGGCGTTCGGCCGCAAAGGCTGCCCACATTTGCAGAAAACAGTCTGGGAAACCTGGCTCGAAGATGCCCCCGGTAATCGTGGGGAATGGTGTCTGGAATCCGAGGTCTGTGCGGCTCCACCACTGTTCTTTTGAGCGGTCGAACTTCCAGAGCGTCTTCGGTTCGGCGGTGGAATAACGCATGCCGCCGTCGGTGCCGAGGATCTCGATGGACCAGGAGTTGGTGGCTCCTGGGGCCAGCCGCTTCATCTCCAAGCGCATGGGAGTTTCGATGCCCTGTATATTGACCTCGGTGTGGAGCATGGCGTTGTCCCAAGTGTCGCAGGGGGCCGTGCCTCCTTTGCCGTCGGGGCGCTCGTGATAAATTTTCTGCAACTGGGCATAGACTCGACTCGGGAACCATCCGAGCCGGAAGGGCACATGGACGACGTGCATTCCCAGGTCACCCATGACGCCAATGGCCCCGCAGGTGCGGACCTGACGCTTCCAGTTCGCTGGCTTGGTCGGATCAAGGTCGCTGGAATGCCAGAAGCAGGAGCGGACTTCTAGCGGTTGGCCCATGGTACCGGATTGAGCCCATTCGATGACCCTTTGAACTCCCGGCAAGAAGGGGAACTCAGAGCTGCAGCGCACGAACCGACCGGACTTGGCGGCCGCATCGCGGATGCGTCGGGCGGCCGCGAGATCGATGCCGAAGGGTTTCTCGGCCAACAAATCTTTTCCGGCGGCCAACACGTCGAGGTAGATGGCCTCGTGAAGGTTGTGAGGCACGGCCACGTAAACCACATCCACCTCGGGTGAGGCGAGGAGCTGGTGGTGATCCGGGGTCAGCAGTTTGACTGTTGGGATTTGGCGGAACCAGTCGAGCAGGGTGGGTTGAAGGTCACAAACAGCGACCAATTCAACCTGCACGGGGAAGTTGTTGAGGACGAACCAGCGGGCGAACGCGCTGGCCGCCTCGCGGCCCATGAGGCCGCCGCCGATGATGCCGACACGGAGGGTGGGTTTCATGAAATGGATCGGGAGGGACGCTTCTGGGGAATACTTTGAGACACCTCTCCGCTCGGTGGGGTGGGGGAGTTCGGCCCCTGTTGCCCGAGCAGCTGGTCTCGGAGGCCCGCGAAGCCATCGAACGCCTGCAGGTTTCGATTCAAGAGGCTGAGCAACTGATCGTGAGTGAGTCCTTCGGCTGCGAGAATCTGGGAGATGGGTTTCCCAGACGAGACCTCTTGATGAACTCTCCGGAGAGTCCGGATGGTCAGGGCCGAATCATTGCGGCCCAGTGCGGAGGAGCGGGATGCGGCCGAAAGATGGGATGCCCCCTCCGCGAAACCGATGGACGGATGATCGGGGATGGTCGGTCGATCGACCGTGGCCTTCACTTGGTTCCAGGCCTCCACCACTGCTTCTGAGCGGCCTCGCATCCCGATGGATCGCCGGAAGCTGTGCTCCACGAATCGCAGGTGCACCAAGTCTTGGGCGGCCGAATTGACCTCCCGACCGGTGCGTGCCGGAGCGGCGTTACGGATGACCTCGAGTTCGCTGGCGAAAATCTCTGGGTTTATCCAAAAGCTAAGGGCCGCCAATGGGCGGAACAGCAGTGGGACGATCCTCAACAAAAGATGACGATCAAAGCCAGCCGGGCTGCAACTGTGATGGTAGCAGTAGGCATCCTTGAAATTGGTATGGACCGATTGGGCAATGGCCATGGGTGAGTCGGGCTCGTGCAGGACTTCGCAAGAATCCGACTTCTAGCCGTGAGGTGTCAACGGTGTGGCAGATTCTTTACGCTCAGCGTCAATGGGGCTTCAGGCACGCACCCGGTAGAGGGTTTCGCCGGCTTTGGGAACATACAGGATGCCCTCAGACTCCCGCCCCTGGAACTGAGCCGGATCGATGGAGCGCCAATCCCGGTAGCCCAGGTTAATTTCGCGGCACACCGATTCTGGTATTCCGGTCGCCAACGTCACTCGGGCCCGACGTGTTTCGACTCCGTTTTCGTAGGTGCCCTGACCGAACACATGGGTGCTGTGGGCCAGGGTTCCCCACGGGAAATCTTTGAAGTGGTCCCATTGTTTCAGGAAGTAGTCGCGGCAGTGGTAGCCTACCTGCCGAAGCAGCGCTCCATGGACCACACTGATCTCATGGAGGTGGGGGGCATAGATGATGAGTTCGCCACCCGGAGCCAGCACCGGCTCTAGTTTGTACATGCACTTGGCCCCGACCCACAGCTCGTCGTACATGGCTGGCGCGCAGCTCAGAATGGTGTGAAATTGGCGATCCTTCCATTCGATGTGCGTCTGGGCAGACAAGTCGGCAGCCTGATCCCACGCGGCCTCGGGGGTTCCAGTAAAGATCCCCGCCAATTCTCCATTGCTTCCGGGTTTTACCACGAGGGCCAGACACAGCTTGGGAATGGGCACCATGGCTCCGGCTCGGTCCACCACTCGTCGCACCGGGGTCCATTTTTGACCAATGACTCCCACGGTGGTGATCACCGCGCCGAGCCAGTGGAAGAAGTTGAGAATTTCCGGACCGCTGACTCCGGGGAACAGGTACTTGTTACCGCCGCTAAACCCGACAACCTCGTGGGGAAATACCGGACCGATGATAACGATTTGATCGTAGCCCAAGACACGCCGGTTAATCGACACGGGCACATCCATGGCGAAGAGCCCGTCGGACAGGGTTCGTATCTCTTCGGCGGGGATAACTCCCAGGGTTTCCAGGGCCGCCGGGTTGTCCCATTCGTGGTTAAAGAATCCGACCGCCCGATATTGGGAGGCACGTTCCTCGCCAGTAATCTCTAGCCGTTCACAAATGGCCTCCTCGGACATGGCAGGATGGGTGCCTAGTGCGATGAGGATATCCAAGGCGGCCACCGATTCGGACCATTCGGCGTGCAAGGCCTTGAAGACGGCTCCGATGGGTGCGGTGCGCGTGCCATCGGGAATGATGAGCAGCACACGTTTTCCGTGGAAACGGTGGGCCGGGTGATGAGTGACCACCCAGGAGGCTATTTCGGATTGGTTCATCGGAAAATCACACCTCCCGAATCCTAGGCTCGGCAAAGGCGCTTGAGAGCATGGTCGATTCGATCTTGGGATGACAAATCCGATATCGGTATTATCGAACCTCCGGAGGAGGGGCGGAATTGCCCGCAACAGCCTCCTCCCACCGTGGACCTGCTCGGGTCTGCCTCATCGGGGCAGCTAGAGCGACTTCAGTGCTTCGAGGACTTCCTCGGCATGGATCTCCGGTTTCACTGAATCCCAAATTCGCGCGATCCGGCCATCTCGGCCGATCAAAAAGGTCACTCGATGAATACCCTGGTACTTCCGTCCCATGAAGACCTTCTCGCCCCAAACCCCGAA
>JBDKKQ010000359.1:0-5859 GCA_039796015.1 Verrucomicrobiota bacterium | reverse complement strand
TCGCGGGCGAGAGCAGGCACAACATATCGGACTGGGGATTCACTTGGCCACGCATGCAGTCTCAGACTAACGCCGTTCCATGCCGTTCAATCCGCCAGCGACTTTTTCAATGAACTGCTATGACGCGATGTGTGAAGTGTTGCTGGGGAGCCTTGAAAACGGAACGCACAGCGACGACACCCCGAAAGAGTAACCATCATGCCTGAAATTCCCCGCTCCGAACGCAAGACGCAGAACCGCGTCATCGGTCTGTTCACGGACCCGACCCGGCCCGATTGCCTCGGCTACCGCTACCTAGGCGAGTGGAACAAGCGGGAGAACAACCGTTGCATCGAAGCGGACTTGCTCCGGGCCAACTTGAAGCGTCGCGGCTACTCCGAGGCGCACATCTCCGCCGCCCTGCAAATGTTGCTGGCCGCCGCCGATAGGCTTGAGGTTGCTGCGTTGAACGGCAGAATCGCCCCGTGAAGCCGCGTCCACCATCGAACCCGCAGAACCTCGCCGACCTGATGGCAATGGCTGTTGATTTTGCCGGGTTCAGCCTTCGTTCCGGACGCCAGATTCCACCGACGTTGCTGGCCGTCACGAAGAAGGGGCCGCTGTTTTTCACGCCGGCCTCGCTCCAAGATGACCGTTCCAAAGACGATTTTGCCGACACCGCCCGCCTCATCTGCATCGCTTATCAGGTTCCAGCCGCCGTGATGATTCTGGAGTCGTGGATGAAGATGGCGGTGGAAGGCGAGAAGTTGGATCCCGATGAACGTCCCTCAGAGGCGATGGACCGTCACGAAGTAGTCATGGTGATGGGCGAAGCGGCTGAAACAACTCAACGGAAGGTTTTCAAAATCGTCAGAACCGATGCCGGGGGATTCTTTGGCCTCACCGAATGGGAAGGCTTCAGTTCCAAGGCCGGTTCGTGGACCTGATGTCGCCAAAGCCGCCGACGTTAGAGGTCATCGAGGTTGCCCGGGTGATGCTAGCGATGAAGGGGCTGAACGAGCAGAAGTTGCGTGGATCGCCGCGTCGTCGCTAGAGTTCCTCCATCGCTATGAACCACATCACTCAAAAGGAAGACGCGCTCTTCGCTGAATGGAAGAAAGCCAACCCGTCTGCATTTTTTCGCGACGGTGTTCTCTGTCCTGACCGTTACCTCGCCAGCAAAGTTCGAGTCGTATTCGTGCTACGGGAAGCCAATTTCCGTGACAGTCAGACCGGCGAGACCCTACAAAAGCCATACGATCTTCGCGAAGAGTTCAAGGAGCAAGATCCGCCGAACTGGGGCCTGCCGCATACCTTTTGGAAGCAGAAGCTTGCGCCATGGTGTTTTGGAATTGCTGAATCAGCAGACTTCCAAAGAGCAAGAGTGGTATCCAAGAGCCGTGCCGAGTGCGTGGAATACCTTACCCGCTTCGGCTACGTTCAACTCAAGAAAACGCCGGGCAACTCAACCATCAAGCCAACGGAGTTCGCCAACTCAGTGTTGGAAAAGAACGGCAGGACCTTTTTGCGGAGGCAGTTCGAGATTTACCAGCCAGACATCATCGTTGCCTGCGGGATCAGCTTTCCGAGGACTTTCGACCTGCTGACCGAAAATGTGTTTCCTGAGGCGGTGAACTGCACTGGTCAAGCCGCCTTTAACCGTCGGTGTGCGCTGGTTCAAACATGCAAGGTCAACGGAAGCCCAACTTTCATCATCGAAACCAACCACCCGTCGCATCGTGGCAAGCGAAAGGAAGTTTTTGATCAGCTAATGTCGGACTACCGACAGGCGGTTGAACTTATTCGCCAGTCTCAAGGAGCCACAGCGACTACAAACTGACCCCTGCCATTCCAGTCGGGTAAGACAGCCAATGTCCCAGGGCCGGTGCCAGGATGTCGGGCATGAACATCGACCTGGCTTTGCAACGGGAGGAACTCGAGGGCTGCTTGCACCTTGGCATGGAGCAGGAATCACTAAAGCTGGCCGGACGAATCCTCCGCACCCACAACCTCTACGCCACTGCGTTCGACTCCGCTGTCAACTCCCTGCTGATCTGCGAAGACCAGCTACGACGTTGGCTTGGACGGGTGGAGTCTGCCTTCACTGCCTTGAGCCGACGCGATCAGCGGAAGTCAGCGACGGCGATGTTCAACTTCTACGTGTCGCTCAGCCGTTGGAATGAAGCAGCCCGGTTCCTGCCCCGACGACCGGCCACTTCTGAACAACTGCTGTTCTCGATGTGGACGCTGTTGCACCTACGCCGGATGGAGGAGGCTGAACTCATCTACAGAGCCAGCGTCCGCAAGTTCAGGCGGGTTGAGGATGAATTTGAGCAAAGCTGTCTGCTCGAAGCGATTGGGTCCTACTGGGCTCAAAACCGGGATTGGGGAGCTGCTGAGTATGCGTGCGCACGTGGAGCCGACTACTGGCCGTTTGCGCCGCAAGCTTGGCAACGATTGGTCAAAATCCATGCTGTTCGAGGATGGCAGATGGCGACTGAGCTTTCCGTTTTGATCGACCAAGAGCGTTCAGAAAGGGAAACCGGTAGTTCACCAACTTCCTGCAACCACGGCACCGCAGAAGATTTGGTTGAGCAGAAAGCTCTACTGGACCGGCAGGCGTCTCGATTGGCGAAGGTTGTTCCAGTCAAGGAGCGCTGGCAGTTCGGCCTGTGACGGCAGAAATCCAGCTTTCCCTCCTCATCCCAACCGCTAACCTCACCTCAGCACCCAATGTGGCTCTTCACAACCATCGGCCCTTTCAGCGTCCGTTCACACCGCAACTCATGAACCTCCCCTTCGAGCGAACTTGGTGGATTGAACCCGGCAAGATCATCGGTGGCCGCTACCCTGGCACGCCTCAGCCGAAGGAGTCCCGGCAGATGCGAGAGAAACTGGTGACGGCTGGGGTGAGGGTGTTCGTGAACCTGCAAGAACCCGATGAAGCCGGGGGAAACGGTCAAACATTCCCTGATTACGAATCCGAGATCCAAGAGCTCGCGAGAAAACTCTCGGCGGAAGTGACGTGCTTTCGCTTTCCGATTGAGGACAACAACATCCCGACGGAGGCTGTGATGGGGCAGATCCAAAAGGTGCTGCATGACGCTGTGGCTGAGGGCAAGCTCGCCTACGTGCATTGCTGGGGCGGTCATGGCAGAACGGGAACAGTGGCAGGCTGTTGGATGGTGGAGAACGGACTGTCGGTGCACGAAGCGCTCAAACTAATTACGGAGCGGCGCAAGCACGACCCTCACCTGGCGAAGACTTCGTCCCCGCAGATGGAAGCGCAACGGAACCTCGTCGGCTCGTGGAAGCGGAAATCTACTGCGGTGCCGAGCGCGAAGGACAGCAAGCCAGGGCAGCCTGCGAGCTCCTTCGCGGATCGTCTCAACGGTGCGCTCATCGGCTTGGCGGTGGGGGATGCGCTCGGGACCACGATCGAGTTCAAGTCACCGGGATCATTTGCGCCGGTGAAGGACATGGTTGGTGGCGGCCCGTTTGGTTTGAAGCCAGGCCAGTGGACCGACGACACCTCGATGGCGCTGTGCATGGCGGAGAGCCTGATTGACCGGCGTTGCTTCGATCCCGTCGACCAACTGACCCGGTATGTGAAATGGTGGAAGCACGGCTACTTGAGCTCCACGGGGAAGTTCTTCGACATCGGAGGTCAGACACGATCGGCGCTGGCTGAACACCAGGCCACCGGTAAGCCTTTCTGCGGTCCAACGAGCGAAAGCAGCGCGGGCAACGGGTCGCTGATGCGGTTGGCACCTGTAGCGATGGCCTATGCCAACAGTCCGTTGAGGGCAATCGCGTATGCCGGCGAGAGCTCGCGGACGACGCATGGCACCCGAGAATGCGTGGATGCTTGCCGCTTTTTTGGTGGCTTGCTGGTGGGGGCGATCCAAGGCCAGACGAAAAGTGATCTCCTCGCGCCCGGCTACTCGCCCGTGCCGGGACTCTGGCAGGTGGAACCGCTGGCGAAGAAGGTGGGATCGGTAGCGAATGGCTCATTTTTGACCAAGAAACCACCAGCAATTCGAGGCACCGGGTATGTGGTGGACTGCCTGGAGGCAGCGCTCTGGGCCTTTGCATCCACCGACTCCTTCGATGCCGCAGTGTTGGCCGCTGTGAATCTTGGGGACGACGCTGACACGACGGGTGCGGTGTGCGGGCAGATCGCGGGGGCGTTCTACGGGGCCTCAGCTGTGCCCGGTGAATGGCGGAAGAAGTTGGCCCTGCTTGAGGAGATCGAGAAGCTGGGAGCCGGACTGTGCAAGATGGCCGAGGAATAGCTGAACGATGGCCTCGCTCTCAAAATCCACCTACCTGATGGGGTTGCAGTGCCCGAAGCTGCTCTGGCACCGCTACAACGCCAAGGAAGAGCTGCCCGAGTCCGATGAAGCACAACAGGCCATCTTCGACCAAGGCCATGAAGTGGGGGCGTGGGCGAAGCGGTTGTTCCCAGGCGGCATTGAAGTGGGTGAAGGGGTGGTGGAGTTGAAGGAGGTTGCAGCAAGAACCCAGCAGCAGCTCTCCAGCCGACGACCGCTTTTCGAACCCGCGCTCCTAACCCCCACCTGCTACGCGCGAGCCGACATCCTGGTTCCGGTCGGGCGAAACCAGTGGGACGTCGTTGAGGTTAAGAGCTCGACCAAACCGAAGGACATCAATTCCCACGACCTTGCCTTCCAGCGGCACGTCTTTGAAACGGCTGGGTTGAAGATTCGCAAGACGATGTTGATGCACCTCAACAACGAATACGTGCGACAGGGAGCGATTGAGCCGCAGAAGCTGCTGGCCACCACCGACCTCACCGATGAAGTGGTCGAACTCTGCGCTGATGTCCCGAGGAAAGTGGCAGAGATGTTGAGGGTGATTGCAGGAAAGCAGTTTCCGGCTGTGGCGATCGGGAAGCAGTGCGCTGACCCTTACGAATGCCCGCTGACCGGGAAATGCTGGAGGTTCTTGCCCGACCACAGCGTCATGGACCTCTACAGCGGCAAGCAGAAAGGGTTCGCTTTGATCAAACAGGGCATCGTTCGGCTGGCCGACATCCCAGCCGCAACGAAGCTGACCGACCGCCAAACTATCCAGCGCTCCGTCATCCAAACCGGCAAACCCCACCTCGACCGGCAGGCCATTCGCTCGTTTTTGGCCAGGCTCCAGTATCCATTGTCGTTCTTGGATTTCGAGACAATCAACCCTGCCATCCCGCTGTTCGACCAATCCAGCCCCTACCAGCAGATCCCGTTTCAGTTCTCGCTGCACGTTGTTGAGGCTGAAGGAGCGGTTCCAAGGCATTTCAAATTCCTCCACCCCAGCCGCACCGATCCCCGCCCGTCCTTCATGGAGCAGTTGAGGCGGGACTTGCCTTCAACCGGCTCCGTGGTCGTTTTCAACGCCTCCTTCGAAAAGTCCCGGTTGCGTGAGGGGGTGGAGCTGATGCCCCAGTTTCAAAATTGGTGGCGGAAGGTGGAACCGCGAATCGTTGACCTGCTTGACCCCTTCCGCGCGTTCGACTTCTACCATTCACAACAACGGGGTAGCGCGAGCATCAAGGCCGTGCTGCCGGTGATGACGGGCAGCGGTTACGAGCATCTGGCCATTCAGGATGGCGGGACGGCCAGCAGGTTGTATTTGGCGGCGGTGTTTGGGGCCATGAACGATGGGGAACGAAGCCGCGTCTTCAGCCAACTAGACGACTACTGCGGGCTGGATACGCGAGGAATGATCGGGATTGTGGAGGCGCTGAAAAGTCCGCTTAAACATCATTGAGCTTTATGAGCAAAACCAAGTCGCGAGGAGACGCCGGCGAAGAATACATCGTCGATAATGTGCCGTGTCCAAACTGCGGAAAGCCCCTCCAAGGCTTGCCTC
>JBDKKQ010000358.1:0-8454 GCA_039796015.1 Verrucomicrobiota bacterium | reverse complement strand
TGAAATACGCTCTGGTCGCCGGTGCGGTGACGGGCGGCGGATTGACGGTGATCGCCAACGCGCCCAATCCCGCCGGAGCCGGCATCCTCCAGAATTCAAAGGCGTTCAAGGAAACCGGCATTAGCCCGGTGGGTCTCCTGCTGGGAGCCCTGCCGCCGACCGTAGTGGCGATCGTGTTCTTCTGGTTCGTCGGGCAACCCTGAACTCGTCTTCAGCGGAGGGTAGTGCCGAATTAACGTCGCGAGTTCCGGGCGGACGGCTCGGAGATCCGTCCTTACCTCGGAGGCTTATCGGGCTACATACGGACTACTTTCGACAAACTCCACCTCACCCGAACACCTCCAAGGTGGGGCGATTTCTCCGAAAGCGCCAACGTCAGCAGACACGCACCGCTCGGAGATCCGCCCTTACCTAGGGAGCGTGTTCGATGCTAAAATTCTGATCGTTGGTCAGGGGAGAGTTCGAATGGAATCTTCGGACGCGCCTTAGCCAAAAGAGGACACAGTCGTTTGATTTTGATAAAAATTTATTGAGACACTGCTCTAGCGGCTACCGCGGCTGCCAGGGTTGGATCCATGCCGAAGCCGTCTCGCCCTTACGGTAGGGATTGGCGATCTTCTTCGACGATTGGACCACGGCACGCACATAAAGTTCATCGCCACGGGCGGAGTATTCAGCGCGGTTTCCGACCACAACGGCGAAGGTCTCGCCGATTTGGTCGCTGTAGCGCTGGGTGGCCCGGACCGGCTCGCCCTTGGCTGACATCACCGGAGAGCGGCTCGCATCGAAGCCTTTGCGGGTGCCAATAAACCGAATGGTGTAGGTGATACCAGGCTCGGCCTCCACTTCGATGCGCATCGTGTTGCCCGTTCGCTGAATTTGACGCAAGGACACGCCGCTGCTGGAGTAAAACTCACCCTCCTCCATCGCGAGAACGATCGACGCCGGATCCAACCGTTCAGAACGCACCATCACCCAACCGCGCCCGTTGTTGCTCTTGCCAACCCCGTGGCTGTGGTAGTGATGGGAGTCGTCTACCGCCAAACCATACATGAGTGGGAGGTCAAGTTTGCCGATGCGCCAAGCGAGGAGGATATCCCACATCCGCTCCAGTCCGGCATGGGTGGTATCCCCTTCGTTGTGAACCGAAGGGTGCCCATTGTAGACCTCGAAGAAGCGCTCTCCCTTCACCTGCATCAAGTCTTCGGCGGTGATCCCCCAGCCGAAACTGGGATGGTTAATGTGCGGGAACATGGGCTGACCGGTCTGGCGACGCTGCTCAAGCACCGCATCGACCCCGCGCTGCATCACGTCGAGCACATTGGTGCCACCTTTCGCCGAGATCTTCTTGCGGAGATTGGTGGCGTTGATGTGCACCGGAAATGACAGGTATCCGCTGGTGATTTCCTCTGAGGGAATCATCAAGAAACGCCCCGGCTCCTCCAACAGCCCTCGAAACTCTTCCAGCGTCTTCAACCGGTACTGGTTGGTACCGTGGTGATCGCGTCGCACCAGCCAGTCGGCCCCAAAGCGACGGCGGTTCTTCTCGAGGGCCTCAGGGAAATGGTGTTTCTGAGACTCCGTCACCCACTGCTCGCCTTCCAGCATCCGGTTGTGATCCGACAGGGCGAGAAAATGGTAACCGTGGTCCTTGTACCAATCGGCGATGGATTCTGGGAAATCATCGCCATCACTCCACAACGAATGGGTGTGAAGATTACCCTTCCACCAACGAGCCTCGGCGGCCGACGCCAGGGGCACCACGGCCAGCAGGCCGGCGACAATCGCGACCGCAAGGCCCAGAACACAGCAGCCCGGGGCGAATCGTCGATGGATCATTCTTAAGAGCCTGCGAAGGCTCCCGCCGGTATGGCAAGCGGGTTCTGGCTTCGGTTTTGGTTTCGCAGAGATCTAAGGCCTGTCAGCCTGCAGGCCATGACCCCGGCCCACCGCGACGACACTCCAGACGCGCCCGTGTCCGCCCCTTCTTCGGCAGGATTACCGCGTCCTCGCGTCGGCATCCTTGGCCTGGGGCTGATGGGCTCGGCCTTCGCCGACCGCCTGCTGCGCACCGGCCACGAGGTACTTGTCTGGAATCGCACGCGAGACAAGGCCGATGCGCTGGTCGAGGCCGGTGCCAACTGGACCGACCGGCCGCTGCGGGATTGCGACACGGTGCTGGTGTGTCTCTACACCGATGAGGTTGTCCGATCAGTGCTCGAGTCGATGCGCGCGGACTGGCGGTCCGGCCTTTCGGTCATTGACGCGACCACTGGAGATCCCGGGGCGGCCTGCGCAATGGCTGCCGAACTGGAGGCCTGTGGGGTCTCGTACCAAGAGGCCCCGGTCTCCGGATCAAGCGCTCAGGCGAGGGACGGGTTGGCCACGGTTTTCGTCGGCGGTAGCTTCGAGGCGTTCGAGCGGCAGTCCACTCTCTGGCCGATACTCGGCGCCCGGGTGCTGCACTGCGGTCCCTGCGGCAACGCCTCGCGTCTCAAACTCATTACGAATCTGGTGCTCGGGCTCAACCGACTAGCCTTGGCCGAGGGACTGGCCTACGCCGAGGCGATCGGCGTGGAGGGCACGGTGGCCCTGGAGGCCATGAAGGGATCGATGGCCTATTCACGGGCCATGGACGCCAAGGGCACCAAGATGCTTCAGCGCGACTACGCCCCGCAGGCGCGCCTCTCTCAGCACCTGAAGGACCTAAGACTCATCTTGGAGAGCGCCCGGAAGGCCGGTCTAGAACTGCCACTGGGATCTCTCCATGCGCGCCTTCTCGAGTCGGCCGAGTCGGCCGGGATGGGCGATTTCGACAACAGCGCGGTGATGGAACTCCTGCGACGCAGGGCCGATTCCCCAAAGACATGATCCCACCGCTGTCCCCTTTGGCCCGATGGGGCGTCCTAGCCACCGCGATCCTCGCACTGCTCTTCGACGGCGTGGAATTGGGCCTTATGCCGGTCGCTTCGCTGTCCGTATCGAAGTCTCTGCTCGGGGCCGCCTACACTCCGATGCTCGGGGGCGACTGGTTCGCCCGCTTCACCGCCGCGTTGATGTTGGGTGCGGCGGTCGGGGGCATCGTGTTGGGTGGATTGGGCGACCAGATTGGCCGCACCCGGGCACTCGGGGTGAGTGTTCTGTTTTATTCGATCTTCGCCGGCCTAGGGGCCTTTGTGGAAACCCAGAGCCAGATGCTGGTGCTTCGGTTCCTCGTGGGGTTGGGTGTCGGCGGGGTCTGGCCCAACGCGGTGGCCCTGGCGGCCGAGTGCTGGCCCGACAAGTCCCGACCAATGGTCGCCGGCCTGATGGGCGCCGCCTTGAACGGCGGCATCCTGCTGCTCTCGCAGGTCGTGCGGGTCTGGACACTGACCCCCGACTCGTGGCGTTGGCTCTTCCAATGGGGGGTCCTGCCCGCGGTGCTGGGCCTGGCGGCGTTGACGATAGTGCCCGAGTCGCCGCTCTGGCAAAGCCGTCGGACCGGAGCGGTCTCCGGGGCGAATCCGGCATCCCCGCAACGCATCCCGGTGCTGCGCACCCTGTTCTCTCCGCCCCTGCTGAAAACCACGCTGCTCGGGATCCTGATTGGATCGATCCCGTTGGTGGGGGCCTGGTCGGCCAGCAAGTGGATGATCCCCTGGGCCGATGCAGTGGCGGGTGCCTCGGCCCCGGGCTACAAAGCCTCAGCGCAGGGCCATTGGGCGCTCGGGGCGGTGTTGGGGAGCTTCTGTGGCGCACAAATCGCCCAATCGCTGGGCCGGCGTCGCGCCTATGCGTGGATGAGTCTCGGTTCAGTGGTCTTGACCGAGGCGCTCTTCCTGGGGACCCGTCCGCTGGACCCGGGATTCCTGCCGACGGTCTTCGCCCAGGGCTTCGTGACCACGCTGTTCTTCGGTTGGCTCCCGCTCTACCTGCCGGAACTCTTCCCGACCGAGGTGCGCGCCGCCGGCAGCGGCATCGCCTACAATGTCGGCCGTTTCATTACGGCCGCCGGGGTGCTGGCAGCCGGCGGCCTCTTTGTCGCCCTAGGCGGTTCCTATCCCCGCATCGGTGCTGCCTGCGGGATGGTCTATCTTTTGGGCATCGTTGCCATCCGTTGGGCCCCGGACACCACCGGCCGCGGCCTGATCCATTCCAAAACCTCCTCCCCGTCAACGCCATGAACTGTCCCAGACCTCATCCCGCCCGAACCGACCGGCGGGGTTTCCCGGCATGGAAAACCCTCCGCGCTGCCCTACTGCTGGCCGCCGTTTCGGTGTGGGCCTCCGACTTCGAAGACCCCAACGCCGACCGGGAAGCGATGCCCACGGTGCCGCCGGGCTTCGAGATCACCACCTTCGCCCGCGACCCCTTGGTCCGTCAGCCCTGCTCCATGGCCTTCGACCTGCGGGGCCGGCTGTGTGTGGGCATGGGCCCGCAGTATCGCAACCCGACGCCGAAAACCCCCGGCGACAGCGTGGTCTGGGTGCTCGACACCGACGGCGACGGCAAGGCCGACCGGACCAAAGTCTTCGCCACAGGGTTCAATGCCATCCAGGGCCTCGCCTGGCGCGGTGGCGACCTCTGGGTGGCCAATGCGCCCGACCTGACCCTTGTCCGGGACATCGACGGTGACGACGAGGCCGACGAGTACGTGCGCCTCTACACCGACCTTGGGAACCTCGAGCACGGCTTGCACGGCCTCAATTGGGCCCCGGACGGCAAGCTCTACATGAGCAAGGGCAACTCCAAGGGATTGTCCCAGCCGGGACGGATCGCTCCGAAGGCCTTCCGAGATCTCTGGGGCGTCACCGCTCCGCCAGGTTCGCACGACCATCCCGCCGCGCGGACCTTCGCCAAGGGCCACTACGAGAAGAACTACCACGACCCAGAGGACGACTGGGGACGTGAGGGCGGCGTGCTGCGCTGCGATCCCGACGGCCGGAATCTGGAGATCGTCTCCCGGGGTTCGCGCAATCCCTGGGACATCACCTTCGACACCGGCTTTCATTGGCTCGGCACCGACAACGACCAGACGAGCGGCGACCGAGTCTTCATGCCCTTCCCGAGGGCGCACTTTGGCTGGAACCATCCATGGAGCGCTCATTGGGGCACCGAACCCCACGCCCCCTCCGCACCGGTGAGCGGTCCGCTCTTCGAGGGTTCGGGCACGGGCATCGTCTTCGGAGATTCGGCGGCATTCCCGGCGTCCCATCGCGGCGTCTTCTTCATCAACGACTGGCTGCGCAAGACCACCTTCGTGTGGCGTCCCCGTTGGGAGGGGGCCCTGATGCGACCCGCCGGCGGCGACTGGAAACCGTTCATCGAGGGCGGCCGTGCGCTCTTCCGACCGACAGACCTCGAGTTCGGCCCCGACGGCGCGTTGTGGATGCTGGGTTGGGGCCGCGGTTACGGCGCGGAGTACCGCGATGGCCAATTCGTCAGCGAGGGGCGCATCTTCCGTATCACCGCTGTTCGCTCCGGTGGGGCGAAGGCGCTTCCTGCCACTCCCAACACGCCGCTCGCCCATCGCTCGCTGGACCGATTGTTGGAAGCCTTCGACTCCCCACTGCCCGTCCGGCGCGTCGAGGCACAGGAAGAATTCCTGCGCCGGGGCCCGACGGTGGCCCCTGCCCTGCGCAAGGCCCTCAGCAAGACCACGCTATCCGAAGGCCGGCAAACCTGGGCGACCTGGACCCTGGGCCGCATCGCCGAGCGGGATCCGGCAGGCGATGCCTGGTTCGAACGTCAGGCCGCCGACCCCAAGGCATCCTTGAACCTGCGCCTCCAGTCGGTGCGGATCGTGGCCCACCGACGCGCGGCCCGTCCGGCGTCCGAGGCCCTGCCCGTTGTCATTGAGTCGCTGCTAACCAATCGCGAACCCCGTTTACGCTTCGAAGCGATCCAAGCGTTGGGTCGCGTGCCCGCGGTATCGGCCCGATCGGCCGTTCCCGCCCTGCTCGAAGCCCTGGCTCACGAGGCAGATCCCACGGTGTTCTATGCCGGATGGCAGACTTTGCGGGTGCTGCAAGATCCCGGAGCGCTGCGCCCGTTGCTGGCCGATGCGCGGCCGGGAGTCCGTCGGGCGGCGCTGCTGGCACTGCTCGAAGACCACGCCCTGCCCGAGGCTGACGTGCGACGCCACTCGACGGACAAGGATCCCGCCGTGAAGGCCATCGCGAACCGATGGATCGAAAAGGCCACCGGCGAAGGACCCTCTCTGATGGTGCGAGGCCGTCCCCTGAGCGGTACGTCGGCCAACCAGAACACCGCCTCCGATCTCGGGGCCGAACCCAAGGACCTCTACCCGCCGAAGATGTCCATGCCGGCGCCGCCCGCCCGTGAGACCGCGGTGGCACAGGCGCTGGAGCATTTCCAGGGCGGCGATCCACGCCGCGGGGCCTGGCTCTTCCATCATCCGCAGGGTGCTGGGTGCTTCCAGTGCCACCGGCTCGACGGCCACGGCCAGAGCTTCGGGCCGGACCTGTCGGTGGTCGGGGCACGCGCACCCGTGCAGCATCTGGTGCAGTCGATCCTCGAACCCAACGCTGTCATCACGGAGGGGTTCAGCCTGCAGCGGGTCGAGACCGCAGACATCGAGCTTTCGGGCATCCTGCTCGAGGAAAGCGGTCTGAGCGTGACCCTCGGATTGGCCAACGGCCGTCGCGAGACGATCCCCAAGGCACGCATCACTGCGCGTTCCTCGGCAGCTCAATCGGCCATGCCGGCCTACGACACCGTCCTTCCGGCCCAGGCGGTCGCCGATCTCGCCGTCTACCTCGCCCGCCAAGGGCAAAAGGACCAGGCAGGCATCCGCGGAGCCTCCGGGATAGCCGATACGCTGGGCTTCTCCGGGAGCCCAGACCGACTGCAGCTCACCCGGGGCGGGCAGCCCGTGGGGGACTATGTCCACCAAGATGAGCGGATCCTGCGACCACACTTCGCCAACCTCCACGCCCCCGGAGGTCATCGCGTGAGTCGCAACCACCCGCCGCGCCCACCGCTCGACGCCGTGGACCACGACACCATGCATCCCGGGCTATGGCTGGCCTTTGGCGACATCAACGGTGTGGATTTCTGGCGCAATCGCGGACGCATCGTGCATCGCGGATTCGCCCGACAGCCGGAAATCCGCGACGGGCGGCTGACCTTCGCCACCGACAACCAACTGGTCGACCCGCAGGGCATTGTGCTGGGCAATTTGCGTCATCAAATCACGTGCATCGCCCAGCCCGGGGCCACGGTCCTGATCTGGGAGGCCACCTTCCGAAGCGACGTGGGGGACCTCGTGTTCGGCGACCAAGAGGAGATGGGCTTCGCCGCCCGCGTGGCCACGCCGCTGACGGAGAAGAGTGGCGGACTCCTCACCAGCAGCGAAGGTCGGACCTCGGCAGCGGCGACCTGGGGACGGGCGGCAGCCTGGTGCGACTACTCCGGCACCGTGGACGGGCATCGATTGGGCATCCAGCTCGTGGCCGATGCGTCCAACTTCCGGCCCAGTTGGTGGCACAATCGCGACTACGGAGTGTTCGTGGCCAATCCGTTCGGCCGTGAAGCCATGAAGCAAGGCACCAAGAGCCGGGTGACCGTGGCCCGTGGTGAAGGATTCACCCTCAGGTACGGGGCCATCTTGCACGCCGACAGCACCACTCCGCCCGAAGCCCGGGCCCGCTGGTGCATCCCCCCGCTCGAAAAGCGCTGAACGAATCGAAATAAGCTGAAGAAGTAACAACCGAGCGTCTACTTGGGGACCTCCACCGACGCGGCGTGCTGCCGGCGGCGGAGGACCGCCCAGGGATCCTGGGGCTGGTCCATCGGATCGACGTACCGGTCGAGGTCGCGCAAGGCGATGGCGCGGTAGCCGTTGTCCTTGAGCCAGTGCATGTACTCGCGGAAGCGCTCGAGCGGCGTGTTCACCCAGGGATGCTCGCGATCGGGGACGCCGTGGAATTGCAGGATTGCGATGCGACCGCCCCGTCCTTGCTCCGCGGCCCGGCGGAAGTTCTCCAGCGTCCAGGTGGGCCGGGCATCGCCGGTCGTGGGAATGAGCAGCGGATGATCCCATTCCGGTTCGTAGGCCACGCCTCGGCCCGTCTCGTAAGCGAACTCCGGCTGAGCGCCCCGGCGAGCCCAGCGGAATCCCATCTCCTGAAGCAATGGAATCGCCCGGGGATGGATCGCATTCCCTGGGTAGGCGAAGCTCCTCGGCTTGGGAATACCATGCCGCACGCACTGCTCGTCGATGTGGGTGAGTTCCTCGCGCAGTCGGCCGAGAAGGTCGGGGCCAATGCCCATATGACTGCGGGTGTGGTTACCCACCTCGAAGCCGTCCCGGTGCAAATCGGCGATCTGAGCCCAAGTCATGTAGTCGGCCTTGTTGGTCAGGAAGCTAAAACCCTCGGTGATGAAGAAGGTCCCCCCGAAGCCCAGTTCTTTGAGCAGCGGACGCACGTTGCCGTGCAGCGAGGCCACCGA
>JBDKKQ010000357.1:0-2968 GCA_039796015.1 Verrucomicrobiota bacterium | reverse complement strand
TACGGGGTGGGGCTGCACCCACTGGTCACATGATTCAGCGACCACGGTTGGTTAGGCCGGATCAAGGGCGCGGAGGCCGGGAAGGCCCGGGTAGAATCTTCGCGTTGGGCCAGCATCTGGCTCACCCGCTTCACCGCCACCTTCGGATTTCGGCGGAGATAATGCTCGGGCAAGGTCACTTGCCACAGCCAGCTGGGGTTGTTGTTGCCGAACCAGTGACCCCAATCATCGCGACGACGTCCGAACTGGGTCTGGGCCGAGACGGTCTCCATCTCGCCGGTGTCCGGATTCATCCGCAAATCGCGTCCGCTAATGGACAAGGTCTTACCGGTCTGGAGACTTTTCACGGTCCCGCCGCTGTCGCCGTTAGCAAGGTAAAGCCAGCCGTCGAGACCCCATTCGAATCCATTGAAGCGGTGCTGCTGGTTACCCTCAGTGAAGCCCGTGAAGAGCACGCGTCGCACATCAGCACGCCCGTCGCCATCGGTGTCTTCGGCGTAGAACAAGTCCGGGGCCGCCGCAATGAGAGCCCCCTTTCCGAAGGGCAACACGCTCGAGGGAAAGGCCAGATCGGTGAGGAATGGCACCACGCGGTCCATGCGCCCATCCCCATTGTCATCGTGGAGAATAGTCACCCGGCCACCGGGTTTGCCTTTGCCGTCGAGGCCCAGCGGGTAGTCGCGCATCTCGACCACCCACAACCGCCCTTGCATGTCCCAGTTGAGGTGAACCGGATCGATCACCAACGGCTCAGACGCCACCAACTCGATTTGGAAACCTTCCGGCAACCGCATGGACGCCAGCGCCTCTTCCGGGGATTTCGGAGGCGGCATGCGCACGGCGATGAGTTCGCGGGCAGAGATCCGCTGGGTTCGGGCAGGCTGCGCACCGGTGGCCGGAGTTTCGATGAGCAACACCCCATCGACCACGCGCACCGTCGTACCGACCAGAGACGGCGGCTCGTCATCGGCCCCGGTGCGACGCCCGGACCGGACGAATTGCGACCAACCCTTGGTCCAACCCAGTTCGGCTCGAACAGTGCGGTTCCAAAGATGGATCGCGTAGCCCTCCGGATGCGACTGAATGAGGTCTGCAAACCCGTCGCCGTTGAGGTCTACCCAACGCAGCCCGGAATCCTTGCCTTGGGCATCGAGCACGGAAACTCCCTCGGGAAACTGAAAGTCGACGGGCTGGCCCTCGGGTTTCTGCAAGACGGTTTTGCCGGGCTGATGGATCAGCGTCTCCGGCACACCATCGTGATTGAAATCAACGGAGTCGGCCGACAGGCTCGGCACACCCATCGCGACGAAGGACAGCAAACCGGCCGCACTGGCCACCCCAGCGGCGCGCCGTCGAATGGACCCAAATCGGGACAGGCTCATTTTCCCAGTCGGTCGAGGACGTTGCGAGTGATGCGTTCGACCATCGGATCCCGACCGCGCAGCCCGTGGGACCAATCAGTGGAACCACAAGTAAACACCGTGCCTCCCCGCGTGTACGTGCCCAGCACGGCGTGTCCCTTGCGACCGGGTTGCCAGCGTTCGTACCACTCGCAGTCATCCGGATGCCACTGGGCCGGCGCCGTCGCCAGCACTTCGAAGTTCGCCGGCGTGCCATCGCGATGGGTGGGCTTGGGCAATCCCTCCTGCCACTCCAGTTCACAGCCGTCGCACTCGTAGCCCACAATGGTGTCCTTGGCCCCAAAACTATCACCGGTCTTGAGCGTGGTGCCCTCAAACACCCAATGGGTGGGACGATGAACATTGAAAGCCCCCGACGCGTCCATGAGCTGACCATGGCTCTTGTGGTAGCCGCCCCAGAGAAAGCCCACGCCCGTGAGTTGGTTCTCCGGACGCTGGACCAAGTGATGACCCCACAGGGAAGAGAGCGTGGCCTGGCTGCCGCGGGCCACGAACACCGGATCTTGTTGGACGTTTTGTTTCCAGCACGTCAGCGCCGAACCGTTGTCCTCGGAACGCACCTGCCAGCAGCACGTGTTGCCGCTGAAGAAGGCCACATTGCCGCCGTCGCCGATAAACTTCTCGAGATGGTCCCGCATGGGGGTCGACCAGTACTCGTCGTGACCCACACTGAGCACCAGCTTGTAGGCCTTGAGGATTTCCGGGTGCGACTCGAGGTCACTATTGGCGGCGTACTCGAGAACGTATCCGTGCGACTCGGCCCACTCGACAAAGGCCTGCTCCCAGCTCGAAAACTGCGATCCCGGCGGACGCTGGAAGGACACTCGGTGCCCCTGATTTCCCCCGCGACCATTGAAGGCATAAAGGCTAAAACCTCCCCAGTTGTTGTAGGCGTTGTAGGTGTTGGTGGAAAACTGCAGGAGGATCTTCGAATCCCCTCCCGGTTGCGCCGCTCGCACGATAAAGAAGCAACTGGAGTCGGCCACCCGGTGCGTGCGCCGCACGTAGTCACCGCCATGATCCTCAACACGGAACTGAACTTGATAGTAGCCCGACTTCCAATTCGCGGCGATGGGCACCCGAAGACCCACCGGCCAGCCGCATCCGTGCGAGGAGGCGTTGGCCGGGATGGGCTGGATGGCGCCCGTCTCCGCAGTCCCCTTCCAAACCACCGTGCGCTGAGCACCCATGCGGGCGATTTCTACCGAATACCGCCGCTGGCTGGAGGAGATATGAAGGGTCAGTTCAGCCCCCTGCGGATAGCTGACTTCTCCGGCATACCCCTCGATGTGCAGTTCCGGAGCGATCTCCGCGGCACTCGTGATTCCGCCGGCCGCGGTGGCCAGGCCGACCAAACCGGTCATACGCAAAAAGGGCCGGCGACGAATGGACGTGGATTTCATGGGCTCTTGGAGTTCCGAATTTTTAGATTCTGAATTTAGGGCTTCGGCCAGTGCAGGTGACGATGCAAGAAGTCGAAGGTGCCCTTGCCGTGAATGGTGTGGGGCCCGTCGAAGAATTCGATCTCGGTGCGGTCACCCAAGCCC
>JBDKKQ010000356.1:0-2718 GCA_039796015.1 Verrucomicrobiota bacterium | reverse complement strand
CCCGGATACAGCGTTAGGTTAGCGGGCAAAGAAACCAGAACTGGAAGTCCATTTTCAGTCGCGCTACCCCCGGAGCTACCGCCTACGGGCAGGCCGGAAGTTCTGGGCAAGAGCGTCGACGAAATGGGTTCTAATTGAGATCCAACTCGCAGCACTTCACCGACACCCATTTCTCGTCGTCCTCCACGAGCCCTAACTTCCACCTTCATCCCGGGCTGGGCCTGAATTTGGATGGGCTGCCGAATGAACGCCACAACCCGGGAAGGCTTCTCTTGGGAAACGGTCAAAATCGGCTCACCTGCCTGAATAGTCTCTCCGCTCCAGCGATGCACCACGCTCACAACTCCATCAAAGGGCGCCATGAGATCAATCGGCATCATCTGAGATTCCAAGAGGTCGAGATTCTTAGATTCTACCTCAATGGCAGCCGTGGTGGACGACGAATCTTGGCCCTCGTTTCGATGGGCCGACAGTTGCTGGATCGTTGCGCCAATTTGCGCCACCAACTGCTCCAATTCCATCACTGTCGCCTCTTCGATGGCGGTATCACGGTGTGAAACATCGAGATCGTTCTGACTCGTCACAGCCAAGGACACGGCACCTACCCCGCTGACGACTCCGGAACGCAGCTTTTCGATACGAGCCAGTTCGAGCTGTCGGTAGGTGCTCCGCGCTTTGGCCGAGAGCCAATCCACGCGCTTGGACATCCAATCGAGGCGGAGGCTCTCCAAATTGACTCGGCTGTTTTGTTTCCGCAGATCCGAATCTGTTCCCGCGCGGATCAGGTCGATGCGCGCCTTGCTGAGGGATATCTGGGCTTCCAAAATACGCGGCTCGACGGTGATCACCCGGGCCAACACCTGCCCCGCCGTTACCCGTTGCAATGCGTCGACCTGCAGTTGAGCTAAGCGGCCGGGGCCCATGCTGGACACAACGCCTCGCACCGACTCGACTTCTCCCACCCAAGTAGCCGGCCCTACATAACCGCGCCAAAGCCAAACGGTTAACCCCACCACCAAGATGAAGGCGATGTAAGGGAACGCCTGAATCCGGAACTCTCGGAGCAGGGTTCCAGCCGGCGTCGGAATCGGCGTCAACGCACTTCCGGAACTCGATGGGGATTGGTCCTGCATTCGATTACATTTCAGATTCTTCTTCGGCCTTGAGGCTGGTCACCCGGGACACGCCGGGAAACGCCTTGAGCTCAGACACCAATTCTCCGGAGCGCGACGCATCTCTGAGAAGAATACGATAAGAAAGGTCAGCACCGTCGGAGGTACCTCCAGCCCGTTGGCTGGCCAACTGGTTGCGACGCCCATGGCGAGCCAGCAAATCCACCAATCGAGGCAACTCATCCAGCGGACGTCCCCAATGAAGGTTGAGGATCAAATCATACCGGTGCCGCGCGCCAAAGGAGGTCCAGTGCAAGTAGAGCATGACCAAGGCAAAGATCAGGCAGCCCAGAATCGCCGTACTGAACTTGCGGGTGCCCGCCGCCATGCCGGTGCTGATGCTGGCGAGGATGTAAGTGGTATCGAGGGTGTCGCGGAGGATGTTGCGGAACCGCACCACCGCGAAGACGGCCATCATCCCGAAGGCCATCAGCAAATTATTGAACATCACCGCCATCACCAACGCGACGATCACGCAAAGAACGATCAACGAATTGACGAAGGACCGAGAATAGCTGAGCCCCGAGTGGCAGGCCATGTAGACCCAGGCCACGACATGCCCACACAAAAAGGCAATCAGAAGGCCCAAAAGAATACCACTCAGGTCATCCTGAGCAGTTCCAAAATCACCTCTAAGAATCAGGTCGGAAAGATTCATGTTCGTGAAAAGCGGGTGTCACCCAGCCATCGCGCGAGGCGGGATAGTCGCGCCTGTTTGTGCTCGGCCGCCAGCCCAACCTCGAAGTTTTTGCCACCCATACCCAGGTTCCGCAGGAAGTGATGCTCCCCTTTGACTGCGATACCATCGGCATACTTGGAAGCCGATCCTTGTCTTAAACCAAAGACCCGAACCATCTCACCAAACCAATCCGGAAATCGACCGGTGAACTTGAGCTCCAAGATCACACAGTTGCCAAAGACCGACGAGGGATCGTCCATCTCAGAGGTGAAGCGAGCGCTGAATTCCGGGGAGATCAGGACATTCCGATCAAATGTCACGCGGACTGAATTATCATGGGGGCTGATCCAGGCTTCCCGATCATAGGCGACATGAGCGACCGGGTGGGCCCTCAGTTCACAGGACAATTCGATAAACCGCTGGATGGCCGCTAATTGACGGGCGTCTTGACTCACCAACCCTACCACCTCGGGCAATTGCCCCCCCAAGACAGCCTCCACCACCGATCGCTGGACGCCGCAGCGCTGTTTGATGATAGCATCATTCATCCGACGCTTAATCTCGAAGAAGACGGGAGCCTGGGGATCGGGGCTGTCGGCGTAGAACCTCAAACGGAGTTTGAAACGGTTCTTGTTGCCGTTGATCGTGCCCCAATAAATTCGAAGGTCCTCCGAATCGAGGTAAAGATTATGGATCGAATAGGACAGATTGGGCCGATGGGCCCCGTACTCATCAATCTCGAGATATGAGGAAACGAACTCACGAAGAGCCAGGGCTACTTCTTCGGGAATGAGGTACTTCAATTCCCACCGCTGCAACTGCATGTTGTCCTGAGCCATCGCCTCGTAGTTTTTCAATTCACGCCAC
>JBDKKQ010000355.1:0-11535 GCA_039796015.1 Verrucomicrobiota bacterium | reverse complement strand
ACGGTTGGGATGCGAAGAAGAGCCTGTGGGATCTAAACACCAATGGATTTCCCAATGGATTCAAACCTCTGTTGGCTGCGTTGCAGCCCATGGGAACGAAGCTGGGCCTGTGGCTCTCACCTTCCAGCGGGTATGAGCATGCGGCCTGGGGCGCAAAGCAGGGGTATGCACGGAATGCGACGTTCGACTGGTTTCTCTGTCAAAGTGATCCCGGCTATCGCCGCGCCATGAGCCGCCTCGTCCCGGATTTGATCCGCAATCATGATGTGGGTTTTTTTAAAATGGACGGCTTCTGCGCCAGTTGCGACACCCCATTGCACGCACACCATCTGGATGGCGATTACGCCCGCGAGGCCAATGTGGATGCCTTCATTGAAATGCTCACCGCCATGCGGAAGGCCAAGCCCGGTGTGTATTTGGACCCAACAAGTGGGATGTGGCTCAGCCCGTGGTGGCTGTGGTTTGTGGATTCGGTTTATGCCGATACCTACGACGGAACCGCTCCAGCCATGGTGCCTTCCCCCAATGGGTTCGACGGTGCAACGACGATCCGCGATGCGCTATTGCGGCGCAGAATCGCAGCAAATCCTGGATTCGATCCGGCCGCCATCGAAACCCTCGGAGTTTATCTAGACCCCACTCTGGCCATTGATCCCGCCAGTTTTTTCGATAGCTGGCATGACAACGCCATGATGGTCGCCGGCCGTGGAAACCGTCTGCTCACCTTCTACATGAACCCGGCGAAGTTCCCGAATCCCGAGCGGGATTGGCCATTCCTGGCGCGTATGATCGAGTGGGCCCGGCACAACGCTGCGACACTCGCTCAAACGGAGATGATCTTGGGCGATCCCTACCGCGGGGAGGCCTACGGTTATGCCCATTTTCTGGGAGGGCGCGGAATCCTGGCTCTGCGCAATCCCTTCATTCAGCCCCAGACGGTGCACGTGAAGTTGGATGAATCCAGTGGTTGGAAGCCAAGCGACGCTGGAAACGGGACGTATGCCGCCACGGTGGTCTTCCCGTTTCATGAGACGCTGCATCGAGGTCTTCGGCATGGCGATTTGCTCACACTGCAATTGCAGCCTTACCAAACGATCCTCATCGAAATTGAAGCCAGCGGAAAACTGTCCCTCCCCTTCGCCGGGGTGCGGGTTCGCGAGATGGATCGCTCGGAAAGAAGGATTTCTTGGGAGGCTTTTGGATCCCCAGGGGCGAAACTCTCGGTGCCGGTTTCAGGATTGCCCAAGCCCGGCAAGATTGAATGGGCGGGTCGGGCGATCAAGAGCACTGGAAGCGCGGGAAGCATGAAGCTGCCCCTGACTTTCCCGGGTGAAGCGCAGCGTAGTTTTGTCGAATCCGGCCGCCTCCAGACGGTTCTCGCCACGAACAGCACGAGCCAATTTGAAGGCACGGGAACGGTGACCATCGGGAAAGGAACGAAGGCCTTCCTCTATGTGCTGTGCCAGGATCCATCGCCCTCTGATTTGCAATTTCAATGCCGGGCGACCCTCAACGGAATTCCGGTTCCGGCCTCGGCCCTCCACACACTCGTGGGCTCAAAAACCACTTTGCGGGAGGTGCGAGAGTTGCCCTTGAAACCGTGGGTTTTCTTTCGGTTTCCTGTGCCGGAAGGGAAAAACACCCTTCGGGTCACGCTCAGTCCTACCACTCCGGAGACGAAGACTTTTGAAGTCCAGGCGGGATGGTGGCTCTGGACCGAAGAGCCTCTGCAACGGGCCATCCTGACGATGGAGTTTGATGAGAGTTTGCCGCCAGCCTTGGCGGAGGTTCTCCCGAGTCCCTCCGGGATGGAGATCCAACGGCAGGTCATTCCCCTGCAGGGGTTGCAGTCGTTTACTTCAAGATCTTCGATACGCCTGAGCGAGTGAGCGCTGAGGGAATGGAGGCGCGGGAGTTGGCGGCCTGGCCGGTCGGGCGGGCCGGAGGTCGGTCGGCAGATCCAGGGGCTGTGTTCCAGAACACCCTCTTGAGCGTCGAAGGGTGAGCGTTGCCTTATCCGGCGGCCTCGTCGGTCGGGCTCCGTCGATTAGTCTTCGGTCGGCCCTCGAAGGCGTTGCAGGGTTATTTCGACCGACTGGGTGTCGTCACTAACCCATACCGATCCGTCTTGGACGGTGATTTGCAGCGCCATGGTCCGTTGGACCAACACGGCGAGACCTTGGCTCTGCTTGGAGGGAATTAGCCAGACGCTCAGATTGCGCAGGCGGGTGAGCCGGTTTTCGAGGTCCTTCCACCAGGCCAGTGCATTGGAATGGAAGTTGTAAACCGAGAGGCGTTCGACGCGGGCGGAGGTTCGGAGCAATCGCTTTTCGTCCGGTTGACCGAGATCGATCCAGTGGGTGACGCGCCCGGTGGCATCCTTTTGCCAGAGACTCGGTTCATCGGGCTCCCACATGTCCTTGGCCAGCTCGAGCGGGCTTTCGTCCAGTGAGGCCGGTGCGTTGAGTGCCAAAGCCAGAAGGCGAACCACCAGGCGCTCATCGGTCTCGGAAGGATGCCGTGCGATGGTCACGGAATGGTCGCAGTAGAGGTTGCGATCCATATCCGAGAGCTGGAGCTGGGCTTTGTGAATGGTTGCTTTGAGGGCCATGGAAGCGGTTTCGAACTGTAAACTAGCAGACGCCGGTCGTCGGGAACATCTCGATGAGGCCGGATTCGCTGCCAGCAGCGGTTTGCTGGCCACGGGCGCATTCTCCCTGACGTCGCAGATTTAGCGCCGAATTTGGGTCGTTCAGGCGATGAGCGACATCGACCCGCGTCCGAGTGTTCTACGACAATTATTCTTCCCCCCTTTGGCGGTATTTAAAATTCCCCACTTGAGGTGAGTTGAGGTTGGGTTTGTAGCAGGACTCCGTGATTTAGCCCAATGACCTCCGAGGTAGGGACCGATCTCCGAGCGGTCCGGCTCCGCGGCGTTCCAATCACTGCGGTGGTCCATGTCTGCGGACGTGGCGCTTTCGGAGAAATCGCCCTATCCCGGAGGCGCTGAGTCATGGATTGCGAGCGCAGGCTGCGAACTGCAACTCATCCGGGGATTCAGCCCGAAGCGGGGGTACGGTGGAACTTTAGGCCCACTACGGGTGAGCCTCCGAATCCTAGAGAACCGCGCGGAGGCGGGATCCTGCAAAAGGATCCCTCCACCGCTCCTAACGGCCGCTGTTTATCCTATTGGCCGTTGCCTAGCCTATTGGCCGCAGCACTTCTTGTATTTTTTGCCGCTGCCGCAGGGGCAGACGTCGTTGCGGCCCACACGGGGAACCGCATGCACCGGTTGCGCCTTGGACAACACTTCGTTGGCTTCGCTCACCAGGTTGCTGGACTCAGCCATCGAGGCTGGATCCTGGAACGGGGCTGCCGTCTCGTGGGTGGTCGTCTGCGGCAGGTTGTGCAGGAACTGCTCGAAAGCCATGAGACTCGAGGCGCTGCGGAAGATGTTGTGGCAGATCTCCGACTTGATGTTGACCATCAGGGCGTCGAACAGCTTGAAGGCCTCGGCCTTGTACTCGATGAGCGGATCCCGCTGGCCGTAGGCGCGCAGACCGATGGAGTTGCGCAGTGAATCCATCCCGTAGAGGTGTTCCTGCCAGAGACGGTCGATGGCATCGAGGATCGTGTAGCGCTCAATGTTGGTCAACGCGTCGATGCGCTCGAAGCTCACCTTGAGCTCATAGGAGTCACGGATGGACTTCGAAATGAAGTTCAGCACCGAGAACTGAGCCTCGCTCAGACCATCGAACATCGACCCCTCCACCGGAGCCACCTTGCCCGCACGGGCGGCCTTGAGGATCTCTTCCTCGGGCATCCCCAGCGGGAAGTTCAGGTTCACCCAGTCGGCCATGCCGCGGATGTCCCAATCACCCGGTTCCGAATCGCGGTGCGTGAACTGCACCACCTTCTGCAGGACGACCTCTTCCATGATGTCCATCAGGCGATCCCGAACATCGTCGGCATGGATAATGTCGTTGCGGAAGCCATACACGACCTCGCGCTGCTTATTCATCACGTCGTCGTACTCGAGCGTGCGCTTGCGCTGCTGGAAGTAATGACCTTCGACGCGCTTCTGCGCCGTCTGGATCGACCGGTTGAGCAGCGGGTGCTCGAGCTCTTGGCCTTCTTCGAGGCCCATGCGCTCCATGACCTTGGTGATGCGCTCGGAGCCGAAGAGACGCATCAGGTCGTCTTCGAGCGAGATGAAGAAATGGGAAGAACCTGGATCGCCCTGACGCGAGCAGCGGCCGCGCAACTGGCGGTCAATGCGGCGCGATTCATGGCGCTCGGTGCAGAGCACGTGCAGGCCGCCCAACTCGGCGACCCCGGCCCCCAGTTTGATGTCGGTGCCGCGACCGGCCATGTTGGTGGCGATGGTCAATGATCCCTTCTGACCCGCGCGGGCCACAATTTCGGCCTCCTGCTCGTGGTATTTCGCGTTGAGCACCGAATGGACGATGCCTTCCTTTTTGAGCATCCGACTGAGCATCTCGCTCGACTCCACGGAAATGGTTCCCACCAAGATCGGCCGACCTTGCGTGTGCAATTCCTTCAGCTCCTTGAGCACCGCGTTGAACTTCTCGCGCCGGGTCTTGTAGACCGTGTCGTTGGAGTCTTTGCGGATATTGGGTCGGTTGGTCGGGATGGTCAGCACCCCCAGCTTGTAGATGTCAAAGAACTCTTGGGCTTCGGTCTCGGCCGTGCCGGTCATGCCCGCCAGCTTGGTGTAGAGGCGGAAGTAGTTCTGGATGGTGATCGTGGCCAGCGTCTGGGTTTCGCGCTCGATCTGGACGTTCTCCTTGGCCTCGACCGCCTGGTGCAGTCCCTCACTCCAACGCCGACCGCTCATCAGACGGCCGGTGTGCTCATCGACGATGATGACCTTGTTGTCTTGCACCACGTATTGGACGTCGCGCTCGTAGAGGCAGTAGGCCTTGAGCAGTTGGCTCAGCGCGTGAATGACGCCCGCCTTCTCCTCGAATTGCGCCTGAATACCGCCCTTGGCTTCCATGCGCCCTTTGGCGTCGAGCTCGGTCGAGGTGTCGATCTGGTGGTAGAGCGTGGGCAGGTCGGGCAGCACGAAGGCGTCCGGATCGTTCGGGCTGAGATGGGCGCGGCCCTTTTCGGTGAGGTCGGCCTCGTGGGACTTCTCCTCGATGGCGAAAAACAGTTCCTCCTTCTGGGCGTACAGTTCCTTCTTGGACTGGTCGGTGAGCAGCTGAGCTTCGTAGCGCTGCACCAACTGCTGGTTGCGGGGCTCCTCGAAGACGCGCATGAGGCCTTCGGAGCGCGGTTGCCCGAGTTTGGATCGGTACAGCAGCATGCCGATCTCTTGTTCCAGATCGGCGGCGTTCTTGGGCGGGACGCCGTTTTCAGGGCGCAGCTTGGGAATGAGGGCCTCGGCTTCGCGCAGGAAGCGGTTGCACAGTTCCTGCTGCGCCTGAACCAGCCGTTGGACCGCCGGCTTGAACTCGACGAACTTCTGGTCCATCGACACGACCGCGGGACCCGAGATGATCAGCGGGGTTCGCGCTTCATCGATGAGGATGGAATCCACTTCGTCTACGATGGCGAAATAATGACCCCGCTGGACCTGCTCTTCTTTGCGGGTGGCCATGCCATTGTCGCGCAAGTAGTCGAAGCCGAACTCGGCGTTGGTGCCGTAGGTGATGTCACACTGGTACATCTCCCGACGCACCGACGGCGGTTGGTCATGTAAAATGCAGCCGACGCTGAGGCCCAGGAACGTGTAGACATGGCCCATCCAGTCGGAGTCGCGTGCGGCTAAGTAGTCGTTGACGGTCACCACATGAACACCACGTCCAGTTAGGGCGTTCAGGTAAACGGGCATGGTTCCGACGAGGGTCTTGCCCTCGCCAGTGGCCATTTCTGCGATCCGGCCCAGGTGCAGCCCCATGCCACCAATGAGCTGCACGTCGAAGGGGACCATTTCCCAGCGGATGGGATGTCCGCGGACCTCGACATCAGTGCCGCAGAGACGGCGGCAGGCGTTTTTGACGACGGCGAAGGCTTCGGGGATCAGGGCTTCGAGCTCACGCTTCAGCTCATCGTTGTCCTGGATGGTCGACAGTCGGGCCTTCCAAGCGGCGGTCTTCTCGCGAAGCACCGACTCCGGCTGTGACTGCAGTTCCTGCTCGATCTGGTTGATCCGGGCAACGAGCGGACGGAGGCGCTTGACCTCACGGTCATTGCGGGACCCGAATATCTTACGGAAAATCAGACCGATCATGGGTGTCTCAATTTAAAGAACCGGCAAGCTAAGTAACCCCACTCCCAGCGTCAAAGGCTTTGACCGGAACTCGGCGGCCTGTTTCAGAGCAAGGTCCGAGGTTATTAGCCTCTTCCGAGGGTGTGATGAGGCTTCGCGGGACAAAGGCAGAAGCCTTGCTTCTCTAGAGCACGCCCTGACTTTGATCTGGCGCGGAATTCCCCGGCCCGGGCAGCTTACCGGAATCCGTATGAAGCGCTTCGTTCACCCCCTGATCTCCAGCACCGTCTTGGCCTTGGTGAGCGCTTGGATTGCCAGCGGTTGCAAGCCCGCTGAAACGCCCAGTGCGGCGGCGGCCAAAGGGGCTGGAGGCATGGTCTTTCAGGTTGTGGCGGTGGAGGCTCGCCTGCAGCCCGTGGCCGAGGTGGTCTCGTTGGTGGGAACCGTGACCCCCAATGAGTCGGTAGAAATTAAATCCGAAACCGATGGTGTGGTGCAGACTATTGGCTTCTCTGAGGGTCAGTCGGTCGAGGCGGGTGCGCTCCTGCTGTCTCTCGATCATACTAAGTTCCAGGCAGCCCTTCAGGAATCGGAGGCTTCGCTGGAGTTGAGTCGGGCCAATTTCGAGCGGGCCCAGCAAATGTTCCGAGGCAAGCTCATCGCTCAGCAGGAGTTCGATCAGGCATCGGCGACCTTTCAGGTCAATCAGAGTGCCGTCGAGCTGCGCCGACGGTTGCTGAAAGACGCCCGCATCGTGGCTCCCTTTTCGGGCACCACCGGGGCCCGTCAAATTAGCCCGGGCCAAGTCATCTCCCGCAACACGCCGCTCACCACCTTGGTCGACCTTTCAGTCATGAAGGTGGAGCTCAGCCTGCCGGAACGGTTCCTCGGCCAGGTGCGCATTGGCCAGAAGGTGGACTTTCATGTGGACGCGTATCCGACGGAGCGTTTTTCGGGTGAGGTCTATTTCATTTCCCCGCAATTGGACCCAGGCACTCGGACCGCCTTGGTTAAGGCTCGCGTGGCCAATCCGGAGGCGCGCCTTCGGGGTGGGATGCTGGCTCAGTTGGACTTGTCGGTGCGCCTTCGGGAATCGGCATTGGTCATTCCTGAGCCGTCGGTGATGGCCAGTGGAGACACCAACATGGTCTTTGTGGTCAGTCCTCAAAATCAGGCCGTGATGCGTCCGGTTCGCCTGGGAATGCGCTTGGCCGGCAAGGTTGAAGTTCTCAGTGGTATCGAACCGGGCGAGAAGGTGGTGGTGGAGGGTGGGAAGAAAATTTTCCCTGGGGCTCCCCTCAAGCTTTCGGGACCGGAGTCCACTGCACCCTACTTGCAGTAATCGCTGACGAGTGCCTGCTGGGCTGCGTTCCCGACGCAGAGAGGTTGTTGGCTGGGATCAGAAACAGATTGACCCCAACAGAGTGTCCGAGGCCTCATTTTCGGTGTTACCCCTGTTACACCGAGCATGAGCGAGGCTTTGTCCATGACCTTGCGCCAGCGTCTGGCCACCGTGCGTGCTTGTGAGCCCGCCGACGTGGGTCCCTGGGCGTTGATGGAGTGCGTTTCTCCCTGGAAACGGCCCCAGTATCAGCTAGCTCGATGGATTCAGCCCAAGGCCTTTGCTCAGGATGTTAGCGTGGTGGAGGACGCTCTGAATGCCACGCGGCCGGAGCAGGTGAAGCTGGCCATCACCGACTTGCATGACCGGGCCCGCCGTCGGCCGGTCTTTTGGAGGGATTCGTTGGGTTTGCGGGTCTCCGGGCGACGCTTGTTGATCGTGGCCCAGTTGGGTTTTCAGAGTGCGTCGTTGGAGTGAACTCCTCTTCGGTCGCTGTTCTTCGATAGCACTTTTCTTTGGGTGACACAGCGTCCCCAACAAAAAAGGCGCCTGCGTTGCCGCAGGCGCCCTTGAGATACGTTGAGTGGATTATTCCTGAGCATCAGAGCCGCCGCTGGCGGACTCGCTGGCAGCAGGTGCCTCACCCGAAGAGGCTTTTTCGCGCTCTTCCATGGCAGCCTTGCGGCTGAGGCGGACGCGGCCCTTTTCATCCTGACCGAGGAGTTTTACCCAAATCTCGTCGCCGAGCTGGACGATGTCTTCGACCTGTTTGACGCGGAAGTTGGCTAGCTCGCTGACGTGCACCAGACCTTCACGGCCCGGGAGGAACTCCACAAAGGCTCCGAAGTCTTTGATGGTCACAACCTTGGCCCGGTAGATCTTTCCGATCTCCAGGGGTTCGCCGGAACCTTCGCCTTCGCCACCGGCCGGGGCGTCGCTACGACGGCCACCGCGATCTCCGCCGCGAGCACCACGGTCTGCGACACGGCCACCGCGATCACCACCGCGATCTCCGCCACGAGCACCACGGTCTCCACCGCGATCGGCTCCGCGCTCAGGGTTGCGCTCAGGGCTGCGCTCGGGGCGTTCAGCCCGCTCCGGACGGGCTTCTTCGCTGGCTGCAGGGGCTCCCTCTTCCGGGGCACCGGTGGAGGGCGGGATTTCTCCACGCTCTTCCATGGCGGCCTTGCGGCTGAGTTTCACGCGACCCTTTTCGTCGACTCCAATGCACTTCACCCAGATGTCGTCACCCATCTTGATGACGTCTTCAACGCGGGCGACGCGCTTGTTGGACAGCTCACTGACGTGCACCAGGCCGTCTTGACCGGGGAACACTTCGACGAAGGCGCCGAATTCTTTGATGGTCACGACGCGGCCTTTGTAGACCTTACCGATTTCGATTTCGGCGCTGAGCGCTTCGATCTCGCGGCGGGCGATTTCCATGCCCTCCGGAGAGACGGAGAACACCTTCACGGTTCCGTCGTCTTCGATGTTGATTTCGCAACCGGACTCTTCGACCAGGCGCTTGATGTTTTTGCCGCCAGGTCCGATCAGCGCGCCGATCTTCTCGGGGTTGATCTTCAGGGTGACGATGCGCGGGGCGTACTTGGAAATATCCGAGCGCGGAGCCGGCAGCGTGGTGAGCATGTGGGCCAGGATCTCGCCACGGGCGATACGAGCCTTCTCGATGGTCTGCTCCATGATCGGCAGCGGGATGCCCTTGAGCTTCAGATCCAGCTGGAAGCCGGTGATGCCCTTCTCGGTTCCGGCGATCTTGCAGTCCATGTCGCAGAACGCGTCTTCCCAGCCGATGATGTCGGTCAGGAGCTTGTAGCGGGAGATCTGGTGATCGGCACCGTACTCGGTGCAAATACCGATGGAGATACCTGCCACCGGGCGGGTGATGGGCACACCGGCATCCATGAGGGCCAGCGTTGCGCCGCAGACCGAAGCCATCGAGGTGGAACCATTGGATTCCATGATCTCGGCGGTGATGCGGACGGCGTAGGGATACTCGGTGAGGGGAATCACCGGGCGAACGCTGCGCTCAGCCAGAGCGCCGTGGCCGATTTCGCGGCGGCCGGGGCCAGTGATGCGGCCGGTCTCACCGACGGAGAAGTTCGGGAAGTTGTAGTGCAGCAGGAATTGCTTCTTGGTTTCGCCACCGGTGTAGGAGTCGAACTGCTGGATGTCGTCGCTGGTGCCCAAGGTGGCCAAGCAGACGGCTTGGGTCTCGCCGCGGGCGAACACGGCTGAACCGTGGGCGCGGGGCAGGAAGCCCACTTCGCTGGTCAGGGTGCGAATTGCGTCGAAGTCGCGGCCGTCCAAACGCTTGGAGTGGTCGAGAACGAGGCTGCGGATCGCTTCCTTCTGGATGTAATACTGGGCGTCCTTGATGACGAATTCGGTCACCTTGTCGGCACCGAATTGGGCGACGAGCTTCTGACCGACTTCGGCGAAGATCGCGTTGACGGCGGCCTCGCGGGCCAGCTTCTGCTGGGTGAGGAGGGCCGGGATGATGCGATCACCGGCCAGCGTCTTGGCGGCGGTGAGGATCTCTTCCGGAACGATGGTCACCGTGATGGCGCGCTTGGTCTTGCCGGCCTTGGCAGCCAGTTCTTCCTGAGCGGCGATCAAGGGTTGGCAGGCGGCCTGAGCGAATTTCAGGGCGGAGATAAAATCGGCCTCCGAGATTTCGTTGGCGGCACCTTCGTACATGACGACGTCGGTCTTGTTGCCGACGTAGACGAGGTCGAGGTCGGACTGGGCCTGCTGTTCGTGGGTTGGGTTCACCACGAACTCACCGGCGACGCGGGCGATACGGACTGCCCCGAGCGGGCCGTCCCAAGGAATGTCGGAAACGGTCAACGCGGCCGAAGCTCCGAGGATGGAGAGGATGTCGGCGTCGTTCTGGCCGTCGGCCGAGAGCAGCAACGACTGGACCTGAACTTCATTGTACCAGCCCTTGGGGAAGAGCGGGCGGATGGGGCGATCGGTGAGGCGGCAGGTGAGGATCTCCTTCTCGGAGGGCCGGCCTTCACGCTTGAAGTAACCACCGGGGTAACGGCCAGCGGCCGCTGCCTTCTCGCGGTAATCCACGGTGAGGGGGAAGAAATCCTGACCGGGCTTGGCCTTGGAGGCCGCAACGGCTGCGGTGAGGATGATGGTTTCACCGAGTTGAACGGTCACGGCGCCGTCGGCCTGCTTTGCAAAGCGGCCGGTTTCGATGGTGATGAATTGACCACCGACGGGGATTTGAACGGTATGGGACATACTAGCAGTTGCCCGACCGCCCTGAGGAACTTCACTCGATCTTCAGCGAACCTTTCTTGATGAGGAAGGTTTGTTAGTGGAGAGCGAGTGAAATTTCCCGGGCGGACCGGGCGTTTCTTTTTAACTTCTTTGACGCGTCTTTGGGTTTTTGGTGCGGGTGACTTTGCGCGCGCGTCGAATGGGCGCGGCACCCGCAATTGTCCGCTTTGGACAATCTGGACAACCCTGTGGTCGCGGCAATCGTGGCCTGCAGGGTCTCCTAAAGCGAAAACCGGGCTGGAGGCCCGGCGTCGCAAAAAATTACTTCCGGAGCTTCAGCTTCTTGGTCAGCGCTTGGTAACGGGCCGAATCCGTGCGGTTCAGATAATCGAGCAAGCTGCGGCGTTTGCCCACCATGAGCAACATACCACGACGGCTGCTATGATCCTTCTTGTTCTTCTGAAGATGCTCCGTCAGGGAGTTAATCTTCTCAGTGAGAAGGGCAATCTGGACATCGGCAGAGCCGGTGTCTTTTGCGTGGATGCGGTGTTCGGCGATGGTTATGTTTTTTTCGAGCATGATTCGGTGTCGGGAAGCTTGGTGCCTCCCAGTAAGCGGTTCCGTTTATCTTGAATCCACAACTTACGGGGCTGCGGTTAATGGGGCAAGCCCGGAGTTTTCTCACTCTAGGCTAGTCGTTTTT
>JBDKKQ010000354.1:0-4204 GCA_039796015.1 Verrucomicrobiota bacterium | reverse complement strand
GACAACATGGGTTGCAAAGTAAGGTGGGGAGACTACGGAGGGCTTGAATCTTGGCAAGCGCCCGTTCCATGACTCTTCGCAGGGGGTAAGTTTGTAGGGAGGTAAGGGTTCCCAACAAAATAACATTTTTCTCACGGGTGGCCGTGAGCCCGTTCTCGGCATTTCCTAAAAAATCCGCCAAGCTCGTCTCGTGAAATTGTCGGAACTGCACCTGGGCCAACGCGTCATCCACCCTCAACTCGGTGAGGGAGTGGTCAAAGCCATCAATGAATTTGCCGCTGAGGTTCTCTTTCTGGAGGGTCGAAAACCCATCGAACCAGAAACCAGCGGCCTGACCGCCGCCGAAGCTCAGGCAAGCCTTTCGGGCATGCCCATGCCCCTAGAATCCTTGATCAACCAGGTTGTCGATGCGGCGGTGAATCGCTTGGGGATCGAGCGGCCCGATGGTTCAGTTCACGAATTGGCCTCGCGCTGGAAGACCGGCAAATTGATCCTGCAACCCTCCGATCCGTCCCTGCAGTCCAAGGAGGTGGAGCTGGATTTGTTTTTCCACAAGCTGGTCCTGATGCGCAATCAGCTGCGGATCCTCGAACAAAAGGTCAATTCGAGCGAGGCCCTCACTTCGGCTGAAAAGTTCGACTGGCAACAATACATTACCCGCTGCCATGGCTCGATGACCACCTTCAACCTGCTCTTCAAAGACAAAGAATCGAACTTCTGAAAATCTTGGTTCACGCCAAGAACTGCAGTGCAGTTCTTGGCAGGGACTGTCGATCGGTCATGATCGAAACATGCCCCCGACCACTGGAATCCGCCCGCCTCGCGAGCTGCACCCTTCAGACGGGTTTACGCTCTTCGAACTACTGGTGGTGGTGGCCATTATCGCCATCTTGGCCGGATTGCTTCTACCGACCCTTGGCCAGGCCAAAGAGAGCGCCCGACGCATCCAGTGCACCGGCAATTTAAAACAATTGAACCTCGCATGGCAGTTGTACGCCCAGGACAACGGGGATCGGATGGTTCCAAACGGGACGGATGTCGCCGTTCGAACTACCCCTCTTTGGGTCGCTGGCAATAGTCATCAGGGCGGCCTGTTCGCTTTCACCAACCGGGTCCTGCTGTTGGATCGCCGATATTCAGCCTTCTCCCCCATCATTTCCGACGCTGCGATCTACAAGTGCCCCAGCGATCGCGGCATCGCTGTTGGACGGCACCAGTTCGTCCGAAGCTATGCCCTGAATAGTTACCTTAACAATATTGCCCCTTCCGGCCCCCTCAGTGCGGCCCATGTCCGCTTCTCGACCCTAGCCGACCTCCAACGAGCCAATCCCTCCAGCATCCTAACCTTCTTGGATGTTGATTGGCCGAGCCTCTGCATGCCGGAGTTTCGATTCGAGATGGGGCGTTCCTCCTACTTTCATCGACCAGGTTCTTATCACAACCGGAGCGGCGTGCTGGGGATGGCCGACGGACATGTCGAATCCCGTCGTTGGCGCGACCCTTCGCTCCGCCCCAACAACACCAAGGACAACCGCCATGGCACCACCGCCCGCCTCCCGACCGATGTGCAATGGCTTCAAGAGCGAGCCACAATTCCCATTCGCTAGCCAGTGGGAGAAATAGCCCTCCCCGCAGCCTCCCCTCGCCTCTCGAGGTGAGATGCACCTCTCGGTCCTGATGCGGAGATTCGACGAGGCTTGCCATTTTCGGGTTTCCACCAAGACTCTGTAACGGCCATCCCCCTACTCAACGCACCGACGCCATGCACCTTGCGACGCTCGACTGGATCATCATCGCTGCCACGTTTATCCTCTATCTAGCCATTGGTCTCTTCGTCGGCAAATCGGCGGGCAAAGACTATGAGAGCTATTTCCTGAGCGGACGAACCATGCCGTGGTGGCTCTTGGGAACTTCGATGGTGGCCACCACCTTTGCCACCGACACGCCCAACTTGGTGGCGGGCATCGTACGGCGGGACGGCGTCTTCGGAAATTGGGTCTGGTGGGCCCTACTGCTGACTGGAACCACTACGGTTTTCCTCTTTGCCAAGCTCTGGCGACGGAGTGGTATGATGACCGACATCGAGTTCTACGAGCTCCGCTATTCGGGTCGCCAAGCGGCTTTTCTGCGGGGCTTCCGTGCCGTCTATCTGGGCATTTTCTTTAATATCCTGGTCATGGCCAATGTCTCACTGGCAGCCATCAAGATCGGCGGGGTGATGTTCGGCCTCGATCCGGTCATAACGATCGCCGTGGCCTCTGTGGTCACCGTTGCCTACAGCATGATCGGTGGACTCACCGGGGTGCTGCTCACCGACTTGGTGCAGTTCATCATCGCGATGGTGGGTGCCATCTGGGCGGCGGTACATGTCGTGGGGCTCCCCCAAGTGGGTGGTTTGGGCAAACTCCTGTCGGATCCCCGCGTGCAAGCCAAGATGGACATTGTCCCCAATATGGCAACCACACCCCACAATGTGGTCATGGCGGTGTTCTTGATCCCACTCCTGGTGACCTGGTGGAGTGCGTATTATCCCGGTGCCGAACCCGGCGGCGGTGGCTACGTGGCCCAGCGACTCCTGGCGGCTAAAAATGAAAAACACGCACTGGGTGCCTGCCTGTTCTTCAACGTGATGCACTACGCGCTCCGCCCCTGGCCGTGGATCTTGGTCGCACTGGCTTCGCTGGTGGTCTTCCCGGATGTGGCTTCGCTTCAAGCCCGCTTCCCGCACCTCGATCCCAAGATTGTTCAAGATGACTTGGCCTATCCGGCCATGCTCACCTTCCTGCCTCAGGGCCTCATGGGCATCATGGTTGCATCGCTGGCCGCCGCGTACATGAGCACCATGTCCACCCAGGTAAACTACGGGTCTTCGATTGTGGTCAGCGACCTCTACCTGCGGTTCATCAACCCCAAAGCCACCGACTCGCAGCAAGTCTGGCTGGGACGGATCGTGACGATGGTGCTGATGTTCGCCTCCTGCTGGTTCGCTCTTCAGATGAAGGACGCCTTATCCAACTTCAACCTCATGATGCAGATCGGTGCGGGAACGGGATTGGTCCTCATTCTTCGGTGGTTCTGGTGGCGTATTAATGCCGCGGCGGAGATCGCAGCCATGACGCTCTCCTTTGGCATGGCGCTCTTCTGGCACTTTTCGACCATCGGCCACGATATCCCCGCTTGGGAGCAAATGGTGATCGGCGTGGCCGTTACCACTGTCGGTTCGCTGCTGGTCGCGCTGCTGACGGGCCCGACCGAGACAGAGAAACTTCGTGAGTTCTATACTCGGGTGCAGCCCGGCGGGGCGGGATGGAAACCCATCCTCGAACGTGCAGAGCATGAGCGTATCCAGATCCAAGACACCGGACTGAGCAAAGACTCGGACCTCGGTATCGGCATCGTCTGCTCGATTCTCGCTTCGGTCGGCATTTGGGCACTGATCTTCGCCGGCGGCTGGGCCATTTACGGACGCTGGGGACAGGCGGGCGGGGCATTGGCGGTGACGCTGGTCTGCGCGGCCTTTTTACCCTCCTGCATAGGAAAACTGCGGATCCGCGAGTGAATACAACCCCGCGAGCCTAACGACCTCCCAAGACCCGCTCAGTAAAACGGCAAACAACGTAGGGTTGGGAGCATCTAAAGTTGCTCCGCCGCCGCCCCGTCCACCATTATGGGTCTGCCGTGATGACTGAATCGGTCCAGTTCATGGCAACCCAAACCCATGGCTGGACTCTCGATGTCGCCCTTGCCGGGCTCCCGTATCGTCCGACACGCCGGCGATTTACTCACATTCATTCTCACCGCGCCCGACGGTCACATTGGCGACGGATGGCAGGCCCGACTGCGCACCAATCTAGGGAGGGCCGAGCGGGTCCGTGACGAAATCCTCCAATCCCACTTTGAAAAATTGCCCCTGGCCGGTGCTGCCTGGCGGGACTTGCCGCTGCAACTCACTCCAGAGGGCCAGTGGTCTGTCACCTTGCCACTGACCGAGGTGGGCTATTTCAAAGCCAAAGCCTACGCGATCGATCCGAACGGTTTCCAGCACTGGACGGAAGGTCCAGACGTAGGCATTAGCATCCACCCGGCTTGGACACGCACCGCTAACACGGTGTATTGCGCGTTCCCTCGCATGTTTGGCGAATGGTCGAAGCACCGACTCTCCACCGCCGAAGACCACAACACCCCGATCCTGAAAGCGCTGGAT
>JBDKKQ010000353.1:0-3724 GCA_039796015.1 Verrucomicrobiota bacterium | reverse complement strand
GGTATTTGGGATCCAGGCGAACCTGGAGCACCGATTGCCCCTGGGTCCGGGAGACGACGTGGAACCGTTCTGTAGAATCTCGAACGAGCAGCCAGCGACCGTCGAGGCTGACCGAACTAATAAACTCTAAGTTCAGGCCGGGCGCCGGCGGCGGGAGGGAGGGTGTGCCGGCACCTCCCCGTATCGGAATTCCCTCGATCCATCCATCGGTTCCCACTCTAAACAAGTGGCGTAGTTCCGGATCGAAGAGTCCTGCCGTGTGGGAAATCGAGCCCACGGGCCATCGCCGAGGTTCGGGCCCATCGAGTCGTGAGGGCGGACGCCAGGGTGTTTTTTCGGAGACCAATTCGGGTACCAGCAACGCACTGGCCACCAACTCCCGAAGTTCTGGTTGCCCGGCACGCAAGGCAGTGGCCGCTCGCAAAGTAGCCAACGCCCGGGACCGCTTGGCCGGGGAATCATCGTTGAGAATATCCCGAGCCCGGCTGAGAAGGAGGGCTACCTGTTGAGATTCGGAGTCCCGCCGGCGGTCCTGGACCTCACGGGAACGGAATCGCAGCGCGCCCGTCACCCCAAGGCCCAAAATCCCCATCACCAGAACTGCACCCGTGGCGCGAAGGAGAACTCGTTTCCGGCCTTCCCGGGCCCGGAGTTGTCGGACCGATCGGCCTCCGCGCAGAAGCAATAGCTCGTCGCGCAATTCCGCGGCATCGCGATGACGACGGGCCGGGTCGCGGGCCCCGAGGCGTAGTATAATCTCCTGAAACTCCCACTCGACGGTGTGTCCGGGCTGGATCCACTCGGCCGGGGTCGAAGGGTAGTCAGCCAGACGTCGGCCGGTGGCGATCTCATACAAGACCATTCCTAGGCTGTAGAGATCAGCCGGTGGGAGTCCGGGTCCCTCCGGTGCGATGTAACCGGCGGTGCCCACGCAGCTGGATCCCTCTCGCGCCTCGCTCACCAGCCCCACATCGGCCAGACAGGCCCGGTCGTGAAGGTAGATGATGTTCGAGGGCTTAATATCCCGATGAACCAGACCTGCTGTGTGGAGCACCTCCAGAGCATCGGCCATAGCCAGTCCCACTTCGACACACTCAGCAATTTGCAGGCGGCCCCGGGTGATGAGGTCGACACGCAACGTTCGCGCCTGATAGGCATGCGCGCCTTGAGCAGAGGGTTGAGGCAAATTGTCGGTTGCAACGATCGCAGGCGCGGCAACCGAATCAGCCAACTCCATCACCGAATAGAAGAAGCCAGATTTTGCATCACAGCCCACCTGAAGAATGGGGACCAAGCTCGAACAGGCCCTTGAAATGGGCTCGTAGCGTCTCAAGCCCTCGAACTCCCGATTGAAAGGCTGATCGCTCTCAAAGGACGAACGTCGGATCACCTTAATGGCGCGGGCTGTCCCCAGAACCGTTCGCCCAAGCCAAACATCCCCGTAGGCACCAGAGCCTATCACCTCGATCAACTCATGATCTGGTATCACTGGAATCCCGCGCTGCGGATCGCTCGAAGCCATAGAAAATTCTATTCCGGATCCTCTTCATGTCTCAGCTTCCCCAATTCGACCCGAAGCAGCTTTCCCACCCGATGCTTGGCCACATACACAGCCATGGTCGAAGTCTGAAGGTTGGCTACCACCGTCGAAATCGGGACTTCTCTCAAGACGTGCATCTCATAGATCAAGTACTGCTTCTCGGACACCTTCTCCCGAACCTGTTGCAGCGCCTTATTAATAAGATATCCCTCCCATTCTGAGGCCCATAGCACATCCAACTCGGGACGCTTTGGATCTGGATGATCCGTCGCCACGGTTTCACTCGAGCCCTCAAAGGGCGGAACCTGCGAAATAATCCGGTTCCAGCGATTCTGTTTACGGAGTCGGTCCACCATCCTGCGCCGAACCAGCGTCATCAACCATGCCTTGAAACCGCCCTTCGAACCGTCATACCGAAACTGGGGCATTTGTTTGGCCACAGAAATCATGGTTTCTTGAACAACCTCTTCGGCCTCAATCTCAGAAAGCCCCGCCTTGAGACAAAACGAGTAAATCAAGCGCCAGTAGGTATCGAAGAACTCCTGCCATCCCTCCTGATCCTCTTGGTCCTTCAAACGCAACAAAAGACTCTGTCGTGTCGCAAAAAGAGATTGATCATTAAAAACTCGAGACATGGTCTAAAATATTTTAAATATATACTCTGGTTTTTAGGTATTTAAAACATTTTTGTTCCACTTCATCCAATGAAAGCAGTCACGCACATCAAGTTCCGCCTTCCGCCTTGATTCGAGGGCCTGTAACCTCCGACATGCTATTTTCTGAACTGGGGCTGCAGGCGGCGATGCTCGATGCCGTTGCAGAGCTCGGTTACAAAGAGCCGACGCCCATTCAGGCGAGTGCCATCCCGCAGATACTCGAAGGGCGTGATGTCATCGGATCCGCGCAAACTGGAACTGGCAAAACCGCGGCTTTCGCGCTGCCTATCCTCAGCACATTGGGCTCCCATGCTCCGGGGCCGCGGTGTTTAGTGCTAGAGCCCACGCGTGAGCTGGCCGTGCAGACCTTTGAAAACTTCGAAAAATTTGCCAAATTCACTAATTTACGGATCGGCCTGATTTACGGCGGCGTCGGATATGGCAAACAGCGCGACGACCTCCAACGCGGCATGGATGTCATCGTCGCAACTCCAGGTCGACTGCTCGACCACCTCGGCGAAGGCGCCGTGCGTTTAGATGGGGTAAAATTTCTAGTCCTCGACGAGGCTGATCGGATGCTCGACATGGGCTTCCTCCCGGATGTGCGGCGCATCGTTCTCAAGTGCGGCAAAGATCGTCAGAGTTCCCTATTCTCGGCCACCATCCCCCCGGCGATCGAAACGCTGATCACCTGGGCGATGCGGGACCCTATCACCATTGAAATCGGTGCACGGCGTTCCGTGGCAGACACCGTGAAGCACGTCCTTTACCCGGTGGCGGAGCTTCAGAAACCGACTCTGCTGGTGTCACTGCTGGAGAAAGTTGAATGGGAAAGCGCCATCGTTTTCTGTCGGACTCGTCGCGATGCCGACACTGTTGACGCCCTACTTCGGCGCAACAACCACAAGGCGTCCGTCATTCATTCGGACCGTTCTCAGAAAGATCGGGAACAGGCCTTGGAAGGTTTCAAAAGCGGAAAATACGAGGTTCTTGTGGCCACCGATATTGCGGCGCGCGGCCTCGACATCGCGGACGTCTCGCATGTCATCAACTACAACGTACCGGAGCATCCGGAGGACTACGTTCATCGGATAGGCCGAACCGGTCGCGCGATGAATTCGGGCGATGCGTTGACTCTATTCTGTGCAGGTGAGGCAGCCCAAGTGGCTTCTATCGAGCGCTACATTGGCAAGAAGGTCCAACGCGTGAAACTCCCTGAATTTCCCTACACCTACACAGCCTTGTTCGATGAGGACAAACTAGGGCCTGCCACCGGTCGCAAGACCCAGGGGGCGCGGGTTGGAAAAGGTTATTTCTTCGGTCCCGCGAGACGGCGGTAACTTCCGCAGCCTGACCGAATGCGGAGGTTTGCCTCGGCAACATCTCAGAGTAGAAGCGGCAGTGCAGTCGCTCGAATGGACAGCTTTTGTCCGATCCCCCCGTTCATCTTGGTCTGATGAATCGATGGAAACTATGGACCGCCAACGCATCCCAAGAGCGCCTGATCGCCCGCTTCGGCACAGGACGT
>JBDKKQ010000352.1:0-12809 GCA_039796015.1 Verrucomicrobiota bacterium | reverse complement strand
CGACCGCACGGCCCTTGATTTGCGACTTCGGTCGAACGATCACGCTACCATCGGCCTGACCGACCGGCTGATCCGGGGTCAGCGAGAATTCCAGGAAGAGCCGACTCACCTTGGGGGCATTAAAGCGGCCGAGGTGACCGACATCCCAGGTGACCGAACCCGGGGTATCGCTCACACGGTGGGTAATGAAGGCCCGCGAGGAATCACATTCATCAGACTTCGTGGGCCAGGCCGGCTCGATATCGGCCGCCGCGGGATCTTTGCTGCCGCTGATCGATTGAAACTTCATGCTAGGGAAGTTCGCGAACCACATGTAGGGCGTATACACCATCGATGCAGGGGTATCCCACCCACCGTAGTCCTTGGTGGAGGCGTCGGCGAAGTTGGTCATGCTCGCGTAGTTGAGCCACAGCTTACCAAAGGTCTTGGCGGTGACGGGGCAAATCAGCACTCGGGTCTCCTGCAAGTACTTGCCCTTCAACGAATCAACGATGCTGTCTTTTCGACCGCCCGTGCGGTGGTAGTCCGGGCTCCCATCGTCATGCTGCTGAAACTTCCCGCGGTTGTCGTCGGCGTAGAGGATTTGCGGCAGGTACTGGCTGCGGATGTTGTTCACACAGACGATCCGACTGCCCCGATACTTGGCCTTGGCCAGAGCCGGCAAGAGCATGCCCGCTAAAATCGCGATGATCGCGATCACGACCAATAACTCGATCAACGTGAACGCATTCCGACACGAGAGGTTTGGGCGTATCACAGGCATGGGATAGTTGGGCTTCGGGGAACAACTTCAGCAAGAGCCTCACCCTTGGTTTTGTCAACCCGACCCCTCGGCTCGGACTGGTTCAGTGCTGGTCACCGCCCGGGCGGGTGTTTTTCTTCCAGGGCATGTCGGGGAACTTTTCGGGCAGCTTGAAGGCTTGGGCCTTGGGTTGAGCCATGCGGAGGTCGGCATCTTCTTCCGGGGCAGGTTCAGTTCCCGGAGCGGCCATGTTGCCTTTCCACGAGGCAATACGGGCCTGCAGACCATGCTTCTCGGCGGTCTGCTTGTCGCCCGACTTCATGTAGAAGAGCGATAAATTGGTATGCACCAACTGCTCGTTGGGCTTGAGCTTCTCGGCGCGATGCCCTTCGGCAATGGCCGTCGGATAATCGCCCAAGCGGTAATGACTCATGGCCACACCCAGGCGCGCATCAAAGTGGTCTGGATCCTCTGCAAGGATTGCCTGCAATTTCGAAATGGCGACCGCGTACTCGCCGGTCGAGTAGTCGAACATAGCATCGTCAAACTGATCCTGGTGGCTGGACATAAATTAGAGCGGACTCACTGGTAACCTTCTTGAACCTTGGCCACAACTGCGGACCCGGAAACTTCGACCGCGGGCCTAGAACGTCGAGTCCACCCTCTATCGGTTGTCCTTTCGATGCAGTGCTTGACGGGAGGGGCGAAACTAGAGGCTAGCGCTTCGAGATCTGGGTCCCCGCCTTCCCCGCCATTCTGCGGACCTGCCCTTGCCCGATGGCACTGGCAACTCCAGTCTCAACCCACTCATGAGCCTTGGTGCCTCTCTCCGGATGCTGTCGACCGATTTCGACGGCACCATCCACGACGATTTCGGTGATCCAAAAATCCCGCACGCACTGCAGGAGCGCATCGCTGCCTTCCAGGCCCGCGGTGGTCACTGGGTCATCAACACGGGGCGCGACATGGCCAGCCTGATGGAAACCCTGGGCCGGGCCCGGGTTTCGGTGCAGCCCGATTACCTGATCCTCGTTGAGCGCGAAATTTTTGAGCGGAAGCACGACCGCTTCTTGCCGGTGGAGCCGTGGAACAGCCGCTGCACCGAAGACCACGCTCGCTTGTTCCAGTCGGTGGCGACGGAAATGGAACAGCAAATCCAATCCCTTTCGGCACGCCACGGAGCTACCTTTTACGGTGACGCCTTTTCACCCCTGTGCGCCATCGCTCAGTCCAACCTGCAAATGGACGAGATCCACGCCGAGTTGGACACCTTTTGCCAACGGCATCCCAACCTCGTCGCGGTGCGCAACGACATCTACATACGCCTGAGTCACCGGGGCTACAGCAAGGGCACCGCCCTGTCCGAACTGGGCCGCATCCTCGGCATCGGACCCGAGGCACGAGTGGCCGCCGGCGATCATCTCAACGACCTGTCCATGCTGCGCCGCGAACACGCCCATCATTTGATTTCGCCCTCCAATGCACTGGCCGCCGTGCAACTGCAGGTCCGGGCTGAGGGCGGATGGATCGCCAGCACGACCGCCGGGAACGGCACCTTGGAAGGGCTGATTCGTCTCGGGTTCTAAACATCATCCCCCCGGATTTTTAGCGCCGTGTCCACCTTGCAACTGACCGAAGCATTCTTCGCCAAGGCCGCGGGCTGGGAGGTGATGAAACACGCCCGGGCCCTGCTCGCCACCGGCAAGGTGCTGTCCTCGAATTGGACCCCGCCACTGCTGAAAGGGGTGGTCATGTCTGATGCCACCTCGCTGCGGGCTGGGCTAGTCATCCGGCACGAGCTGGACATCGAAAACATCTGCTCGTGCCGGCAATCCCGGGAATGGGGAACGTTGTGCGCCCATTCGATCGCCGTCGGCCTGCACCACTTGAAGCCGGCTGGAGCCGTGCCAGCCCCAACTGGAAACGGGGCGGGCTCGTCCAGAAGCGCTTCAGAAAGCCTGTCTAACTCCGCTCGATCCTCCGGACCCGGATCCAAGACCCCGCTCTCCAACAAAGACCCCGTCCGCATGCGTCGATCTGAAACAGGCAAACCGCTGGATATCCAGGTCGTCTTCCCGCCCAACCTGGCCGAAGCAATCGTCCGAGATCGCGTGATGGTGATGTTCGAGGGAGTCACCGCTAACAGCCGTGCCCCGCTCAATGCGCTCATCCAGTCCGGGCCCTTCCGATTGTCGGAGGCCGACACGCGCCTGCTCGATGCGGCTGAACTGGCTGCCGGCGGGGACACTCCGGGTATGATCCAGCTCAGCGGATCTGCCCTCGTGCCGCTGCTGCGGGCCATGTCCGGTCATGGCCAACTCACCCTCGGACGCAAAACCGAGCTGACGGTCTTACGAGAACCCGCGCCCTTGCCCTTGCGCGCTCATCTCGAAGCTTCCGGCGAGATTAGCCTGAGCCTAAAGACTTCAGTGAAAGGAGCCGCTCAGCTGAGCAGCCCCGATGAAACCTGGCTACTAACCGCCAATACGCTCCAGCCCCTGGGCTTGTCTCCAGCCCTGCGAGGCGTGCTGCAGTCCCCCCAACGGGTACCTCGATCGGACGTGCCCCGCTTTCTCTCCCAAGACTGGCCTAAACTCTTCGGAACTCCGGGCCTTGAGGCCGATTTCAGCCCCGAAGACTTCGTGCTCGAACCGGCCCCTCCGAAGTTCCTGCTCCAGTTGACCGGTGGGCTGGCCATGCTGACGGCCTTACTGCAATGCCGCTACGGCGCCCGCATAATGACCGTGGGAGTCACCGCGCGCGAGGAGGCCGCCTGGATGCCCGACCCGGCCAATGTGCGACGCTACACGGCCCGCGACTTGTCCGCCGAACACACGTCCTTCATGCGCCTGCGGCAGGCCGGGTTTTCAGGGCCCGATTCCCAGGGGCGCTGGCAGCTCAATGGCCAGGAACGTGTGCTGGCCTATTTTTCTCGCCTTCACCCGCGCTTGGAACGCGAGTGGGAGGTGTCGCTGGAGGAACGTCTGGAAACCAGTACCCGCAAAAACCTGGTGCGCGTGGAGCCCCGGTTTCAAATCACGCCCTCGGGGGAACGCTGGTTCGACCTCGAGGTCTCTTACGTGGCCGAAGACGGCGAGCGCTTCAGTGCCGCCGACATTCAGCGATTGGTGCTCGGCGGGGGGCAGGGCAAATCCCGCTCCGGAAAGACCATCCTCATCGACACCGGTGCGGTGGAGGAATTGCAAGAGGTGCTGCTCGACTGCTCGCCCGATCAACGAGACGGACGGTACCGAATGGGGACGGCGCAGGCAGGATTTCTGGACGCCTCGCTGCGAGAACAAGGTCACGCGGTCCAGGCACCCGCGGCATGGAGAGAACGCGTCGCCCAGCAAACCGGAATGGCTGCGCAACCGTGTCCACCGCTGGGTGCGCTCGAGTCGGTCTTGCGCCCGTACCAAAAACAAGGCGTGGCCTGGCTCCGATTCCTGCGCGACCACGGCTTCGGAGGCATTCTGGCCGACGAAATGGGTCTGGGTAAAACCATTCAAGTCTTGGCCCATTGCGCCTCACTCAATGCGACGGCGGGCGCCCAACCCCTTCGCCCCACCCTCATCGTCTGTCCCACCTCGCTGGTCACCAACTGGGCCGCTGAGGCCGCGCGCTTTGCTCCGAAGCTCCGGGTGCTGGTGCTGTCCGGGCCACAACGCCACAAGCTCTTTGCGCAAATTCCCGCTCACGATTTGGTGATCACCAGCTACGCGCTCCTTCGGCGTGATATCGAGCAACACCGGGATCACGCCTTCGACACGGCAGTGCTGGATGAAGCGCAACACATCAAGAACCGCAGCACGCAAAACGCCAAGGCCGTGAAGGCCATCCCAGCGGACCACCGACTGGTGCTGACGGGCACGCCGCTGGAGAACTCGGTCCTCGATCTCTGGAGCCTCTTCGATTTCCTCATGCCCGGCTACCTGGGCAGCTCCGATGATTTCCAGGACCGTTACGAAATCCCCATCTCCAAGGAGCGGGACAAGGGTGCGATGGCCCGACTCGGCAAGCGCATCCGGCCGTTCCTGCTGCGGCGTCTCAAAAAAGATGTGCTGCAAGAACTGCCCGCCAAGCTTGAACACATCTCCTACTGCGATCTCACACCGGCTCAGTCCAAGGTGTATGCGCAGGTCTTGGCCGCGACCCGCAAGCAAGTCGATACGGCCGTCGAGGCCAACGGACTGGCTAAGAGCCGGATGGTGATCCTCACAGCGCTGCTGCGCCTGCGACAAATCTGCTGTGACCTGCGACTTTTGGATGCCGACAAGGACAACAATGCCGCCCCCGGCACTGAGTCTGCCTCCGACGATTCAGGCAAACTACAACTCTTCGGTGAACTGCTCGACCAGAGCCTCGACGGCGGGCACCGGCTCCTTGTTTTCAGTCAGTTCACCCGGATGCTGGGTCTGCTGAAGGAAGAATTGAAACAGCGCGAGGTCGAGTTCTGCTACTTGGATGGTTCGACCCAGGACCGCGCCGGCGAAGTTGCGAAATTCCAGTCACCGTCGGGCCCTCCGGTATTCCTCATTTCGCTCAAGGCGGGCGGCGTGGGCCTCAACCTCACACAAGCCGACACCGTGGTGCACTTCGATCCGTGGTGGAATCCGGCCGTCGAAGACCAGGCCACCGACCGGGCTCACCGCTTCGGTCAATCTCGCGTGGTAAGCAGCTACAAGCTCATCACCCGCGGCACGGTCGAGGAGAAGATTGTCAGCCTGCAGCAACGCAAGCGGGAGATCATCGCCTCCACACTCACCGGTGAAGAGGCCTTCGCCGAAACCCTCAGCTGGGACGAGATTCGCGAACTGCTCGACTAAGCCGTTACGAGGCAGTTCTTGGCCCAGGGTCGAATTAGGCTGTCGGACGCTTTCGGTGCAACTGCCAGGATCCGTAGGCCATCAGCCACGGACAAGAACAGGCCAGCGCGTTGACCCAGCCCAGGTAGAGGGCCATCCGCTGGGGCTGCCTATCCATCCACGCTTGGCCAAACTCTATGGATGGCGGCGAGGAATTCTCGCGCAACGATTCAGCCCACCGCGCCGCCCGAAAGTGCACCAATCCATTGAACAGCGCCCAACCCACAAGTGTATTCAGCAAGAGCACCCTGCGCCACGGAAAGCGGGCAGGCTGAAACCAGCGAAGCCCTAACAAAACCGGGGGCAGGATCAGAAATCCTATCAGACTCAACGCGTACATCCAGCCATTCACAACCCGGCCAGTCTTCATTAATGAATTTGGGAATGGCCAGCGACAATGTGAACCCTACTTTATCAGGTCATGAATTCCCGTCTCCCTTTAGCCTCAGGAGATTTGCATCGCGCTCAGGCCTTTCAGAGTTCCCTCGCCTCGACCCGTTCCGCCTTCACGCTCATCGAACTGCTGGTGGTCATCGCCATCATTGCCATCTTGGCGGGCATGCTCTTGCCGGCACTCGCCAAAGCGAAACTCAAGGCCAAGGAGGTCAGTTGTCTGTCGCATTTCCGGCAATGGGCCATCGCCTCCAACCTCTACGCCTCCGACGATGCCCGTGGTCGATTGCCCATGCTGGGCGACGTCGGCAACAACCCGTGGGATGTGGCCGATGCAATGATCCCGGCAGTTCAAAAATACGGACTCACCGTGCCAATGTTCTTCTGCCCGGTCCGCACCGCCGAATTGACCGAGGCGCAACAGTGGCTCCAGCAGCAACGCAAGCGAACCCTCGCGAGCAACGACGATCTAAAATACTACTACAACCAGCGATGGACCTTTGGCTTCGCCATCATGCAGCACAGTTGGTGGGTGCCTCGTTCCGGACAACCGGGATACAAAGTCATGCCGTCCACCACGCGGGTAAACACCAATTCGATGGTCGAAGGATGGCCCACGCGACTGGAAGACGCCGGCGCATCGACCAGCCCCATCATTACCGACACGCTCTACAAAGACGGCTTCGAGACCAATCTTCAGAAGGCTTGGGGCGGGCATCCGACGATGAAGGCCGACTCGGGCTTCCAAATCCAGGGCGGCCGGGCCGCATCCATTAGCCGCGCCTTTGCCGACGGCCACGCCGACCTCGCCCGAGCCAGCGCCATCGTCTGGCGACACTACGGCAACTGGACGAGTTTTTACTGAGAAGACACCCGAACCCTCCCGGGTCGCGCCAGGGGACTGGCGAGCGCCAATGCTGTAAGCGCGAACAAGGCCAGCATAAAGAAGAGCGCGTTGGGAGTTCTCGCCGTCCAAGGTTGCCACGGCCAAGGAAAGTCAAAAAAAACGAAGTTCAAGGCGAAGTAGACCCAAGCTGAGCCGAGCAAGGTTCGACGCAGCGACCGGCCACTGTCCGGTTCCCGATCCTGATCTGCGATCCACCAGGCCGCGGAGAGACTCGCCCAAACCAATGGCAATCCCAGCAACAGGACACCCAGGATCCAGAGAGTCCCGACGGTACCCACCCATCCGATCGCCACGGGGTTCTCGATGCCCCGGATTAAAAAAGTCTTCCCCGCGATCGGCACCACGGTCACCACGGTCATAAGCAACGCCGGCCACCGACGCCCCACGACCACGGCCACCAGAGGAATCAGGCCCAGGTGCAAACCGGGATCGTAAATCGCCTGGATGCGTGGAAATGGTCCCCACTCCGAAGCCACGAGGAGTCCCAGATGGAGGGACAAAACCGCGAATTCAACCGACGGGGCCCACCCCTTCTCTGGATCGACGGTGTGGGCAATGAGCTTGCGGTTCCGATTCAAGCCCAAGGCAACAACCGCGGCCATGGTGCAACCAAAGGTAGTCTCCATCCAATTCCACCAGTTCATGTGGGGCGCCAACCGAGTCCAGAGGCCGCCCTGAAACCACTCCGGATGCCACGCGTGCGCCGCCTGCAACGATTGTCCCAGAGGAAAACCCAGGGCCCCGCCGAAGAACCCCCAAAGCATCATGCGCACAGCCAAAACATCCCGGCGGCACACACCGCACCAGGCCCCGGCGACTGCAAGGGCCAGGAGCAAACCTCCCCAAACCTCACGACGCGGTTTGAGGACCGAATCCGGCTCCCACCGCCAGTCATCGGAGAAATAGATTCGCGGTAGGATCCGATGGGCTGGATCAAAGGGCTCATTGATCCACCCCACTCCAACCCGCTGAACGGCAATGAGAGCCAGCATCAAAAACAGCATCTCCCGAACCCGATATCGGATTCCGCCCAGACCCATTCCCAAAAACAATCCGAAGAACCCGATCCAGATTCCCCCTTTGATGGCCAGTCCCAACATACCCCAGCCAAGCGCCGCCGCGTTGCCGATCAGAGGAGCGTCTTGAGTCAATCCGATGGTCTGGCCGTAGGTCTCTGTTCCGCCGAAACCCATGGCCACGGTCGCCAGAGCCACTGCCCGTGCGGATGCCAACGGCGGCAGGTGAGGTGCCAAACGCAACGCGAGAACCAGCGCGACCAGCAGACCTGCCATCATCGCCCCGGTCTCATGGCCATACTGCCCGCGGATTCCCCAACCCATTCCTCCGGCCAAGGCCGTCACCAACACTGTCACCAACACCGTCACGAAAGCCTGAGAGGGAGCCTCCAGGAACGCTCGATGAACGAGGGCTTGCGGGACATGTTTCGGGGGCATAGGAACCAGCCTCCGATCCTGAGTTACTCCTGTCCAAACCAATCCCCCACCCCAATCGTTTCCAGCAGCGGTAGATCAAGATCCCAATCCGAGGACAAAAGCACTCAAAGGGTACGATGAAAAGGCCTTGACCAAACCAAGAGCTCGTCTCCAATTTTAGCATTAATCCCGGGTAGTTCTCGTTATCCCCCGACAGCTGCTTTCGGGATTTTGATCGGAGATCAGACACCATGACACCGAAAGCCCAGCCCTCGTCCGAGGTTCCCATTCGCCTCTCTCTCTCCGCGCCACGGCCGCAGCGACGCATTCAGGATGGCTTCACGCTCATCGAACTGCTGGTGGTCATCGCCATCATCGCCATTCTGGCGGGCATGCTTCTGCCGGCGCTGGCCAAGGCCAAAGCCAAGGGCAATGGCATCATGTGCCTCAACAACACCAAGCAGCTGATGATGTCGTGGAAGCTCTACGTGGATGACCAGAACGGGAAGATCCCGCCGGCCTACTCGAGCAACCCCAACTTCAATTCCTGGGCCTACGGCAATCTCGATTGGAACACCGCCAACCGCGACAACTGGGACGTCACCAACACCTTGGCCAAGGGCTCGATCTGGCGCTACACGGGTGGCACCCAGAAGATTTACAAGTGCCCCGCCGACACCTTCTTGACGCTGGGTGCCAACGGCAAACCCCGCCTGCGCAGCAATTCCATCAACTCGTGGGTGGGCATGCATGACGGACAACCGACCTGGTTCGGCAACAGCCCGCCCTGGCGCATGTTCCTGAAGGACTCCGACTTCGTGCAACCCTCTGACACCTGGGTTTTTGTTGATGAGCATCCCGACAGCATCAACGACGGGTTCTTCTGCACCGACATGAAGCCCGCCCCGAATCTCGCGCAGGCGGTCATGCCTGACCTGCCGGCCAGCTACCACAACGGGGCCTGCGGTTTCGCCTTCGCCGACGGCCACTCCGAGATCAAGCGCTGGCTCGACAAGCGGACGGTTCAACCCGTCAAACGCACCGGCTTCAGCCCCCCGAACCAAGCCAACAACCGCGACGTCGAGTGGCTCTGGAGCAAAACCACCCAGCGGTTGAATTGAAATCCTGAGGCGGCGGGCCGTAGCTCAGACCACCTCCCCCGGAGCGGTGACGCGGGCCGCCGGACTCGATCTATGCAGTCGATATCGCGACAAGGCCGCCGCTTGGCCGTCACGGTCTGGGTCAGGCCCTACCACCAGTCCCCAATGGCGGTTTGCCAACTCACCAAATAGTAGGTCTTGTAGCCTCCAGAGTGACCAGTGCCGGCAACGCGGAATAGACGCACGAGCCAACGCTGCCACCGGTCAGATTTACCAAGCCATCGGTATCGGCCGAACTGGAGACGGCATGCCTATGCTTCGCCGTTGACGCCGAGTCTCATTCGGGTCTCATTTGAGACACGGCGACTTACATCATCAGCGAGGCCAAGCCGAAGTTGGGCGCACTGGTCAAACAGGCCTCTGCCGGCAAGACCATCTACCTGCTCAATGGCAAGGACATGGTCGCACTCGTCCCGGCCCGTCCAACGCACGACCTTACTCCCAAGCTCGACGAGCCGGAGGTCAATCGACGGTTGGCAGCCTCTGAGCGGACTCCATCGGCCCCTTGGACTCGGGGAGATGCGGCACGTTTGGCCAAGCAGGTGCTTAAGACCAAGCCGGTTCAATGAACTTGGTTCGCCGCGAAGGATTCGTCACCGCTCTGCGGCAGGGCATCCTCTGGTATTCCACCGCACAGCAGGAACACAGTCCGGAGGCGGCAGAGGTGCTGGCTCAACGCTTTGCTGACGCCGTGGACCATACCATCGACAAGTTACTGCGACGGCCGGGTGCGGGAGTGGTTTGGCCGCATCGCCAGGGCTATCGGTGCTCCTTGGTCAAAAAGCCATTTGAACGTTGGTTGATTTTCTATCGGCTGCCCGACCCGATAACTATCGAACTGGTAGATATAATCCGTGGTGAACGTGACCTGCCCAGACGAGTGAAGTAGCTCTGGGCTAGTCAGCCGAGTCCTTCAGCGCAAAATCCGTCACAAGTGGACCCGAAGGATGAATACAACCAGCCGATTGGGTTTCATGCGGACGGCCGCCTGAGGGCAATCACGAGTTCCAGTTGCAACTGGTCATGGGAGAACACCAGCGCCGTCCGGGTCAGTTTGCGACGAACCCAATTCGAAAATCGTCCCCTGCCCCCTTCACCTTCACTTGGAACGCCGGGAACTCGGTTTGTATCCCGGGCGACAATGCGCCACAGTGGCGACATGAGTTCAGCGGGGTTTCCGGCCCTTCGGGCGCGACGGTTGCGACGCGGTGCGGCCATCCGCGAGATGGTGCAGGAGGTCCGGCTGCATCCGTCGGACTTCATCGCGCCCTTGTTCGTCCAGGAGGGGACCGACGCGCCGACGGCCGTGGGATCCATGCCCGGGGTCTTCCGGCTCAACCTCGACGACCTGGTCCGCGAGGCTCTGGCACTCTTCGAACTAGGCATTCGAGGCGTCGCTCTCTTTCCAGTCACCCCGACCGAACTCAAGACTCCGGACGGACGCGAGGCACTGAATCCCGAATGCCTGGTGCTGCGGGCCGTGCGGGCGATCAAGGCGACGGTGCCCGAGTTGGTGCTCTTCACCGACATCGCCCTCGACCCCTACACCACCCACGGTCATGACGGATTGCTGACCGCCGATGGCCGCGATGTGGACAATGACGCCACGGTCACCGTGCTGGGCGAAATGGCCGCCTTGCACGCGGCGGCAGGCACCGACTTCGTGGCCCCCAGCGACATGATGGACGGCCGGGTGCGGGCCATTCGCCACGCGCTCGATTCGGCAGGGCACGGAAACACCGGCATCCTGGCCTACAGCGCCAAGTTCGCCTCGGCCTACTACGGTCCCTTCCGCGAAGCCGTCGGCAGTGCCCAGGCAGCCGGCACCCGATCGCTCGACAAGTGCACCTACCAACTCAATCCGGCCAATCCACGGGAGGCCCTGAAAGATGCCTTGCTGGACGAACAGGAAGGAGCCGACGCGCTAATGGTCAAGCCGGCGGGTCCCTACCTCGACATTTTGGCGGAACTACGGCGGCAAACTCGGTTGCCCTTGGCTGCGTATCAGGTGAGCGGCGAATACGCTCAAATTCACGCCGCAGCCCGCGCCGGTTGGCTCGACCTTGTGGCCACCCGCGACGAAAGCCTCTTAGCCATCAAGCGGGCCGGCGCCGACTGGATCCTCAGCTACTTCGCCCGCGACATGGCGACTGCGCTGCGAAATGAAGGCTGACCGAAACGTCTGACCGGAGGAATGTCTTACCGGAGACTGCAAACACTTCGATCAACGATTCGAATCATTAATTCAATCGTTGCCAACAGCTCATCCCGGGAGGCTGATATGGCCAAACTCCGTTGATCTCCTTTCATGACACCGGCTGATCCCACTCCCCTTCCTCCCACGGTTCGCTGGATTGACCCGATTTGGCCGCTGGAATCCGCCTTCGCCACCACACGTCGAATTCTCTTCAGCCCCTTCGACTTCGGTAAATGGCTGGTCCTGGGGTTCATGGCGTGGATCTACCAGTTGGGAGATTTGGGAATTACTCCGTTCCAAGGGGACAAGCTCAAAGGCGACTTCCCGCGAAACTGGGAAAGCCCGCACACCATCCTCGGAAACCTGGAGGCACTGATCCGAGACTCGCTGGAACCGCTTTCCCAGAAACTGTTTTGGTTGGTGCCCCTCGTGGGCTTCTTCGCCTTGGTGTCCATCGGACTTTGGGTGGTCCTCACTTGGCTGAGCAGTCGGGGCAGCTTCCTCTTCCTGAATGGCGTGGCCACGAATCGGATGGAGATCGCGGGTCCGTGGAACGAGTTTGTCCGTGAGGGCAACAGCTTGTTCCGGTTCCGTTTGGTTCTGAGTCTGGGGGGCTGCGTGTTGACCCTCGCACTGGTGGTGGGAGCACTCCTCATGCAGGCGTTGTCTTTCGGACCCACTGCCGGATCGGCTTGGCTCGCCTTCGGACTGCTGCTCACTCCAGCCCTGCTCTGCGCCATGGGACTTTGGCTCATCGGTTCCCTGACCGAGGATTTCGTGGTGCCAATCCAGTACCTGCGTCGATGCGGATGTCGCACCGCGTGGGGCCTACTGCTGGGCCACATGACCCGATTCCCCACCGCGTTCCTGCTCTACCTGCTGATCCAGATCCCGTTGTCGATCGTTACCGCTCTAGCCGTGTTTGTCTTCGCGGTGATCACCTGCTGCGGGTGCTGCCTTTTGTTTGTGCCGTATCTTAGCACCGTGATCCTGCTGCCGGTATTCGTGCTGCACCGGGCCTATCCCTTACACTTCCTCGCACAATTCGGAAGCGGTTGGGATGCCTTCGCAACGTGCGGATCTCAGCCGGGTCACTGACGCGCGCCTGCGGC
>JBDKKQ010000351.1:0-3822 GCA_039796015.1 Verrucomicrobiota bacterium | reverse complement strand
TCGCCAAGACGACGGCCAAAGACAACGTGGCCAGTACCCTCGGGGTGGTTCAACAGCACCGCGACGCCGTTGAAGGCATCCAAGCCAGCCGCGAATTCGCCTACCTGAAGGACGAGGCCCGACGCACCTGGGACCGCGCTATCGCCCGGGGCCGTGACGTGGGCTACCGCAATGCGCAGGTCACTGTACTCGCGCCCACCGGTACCATCGCCTTCCTCATGGATTGCGATACCACCGGCGTGGAACCCGACATCGCCCTCGTGAAGTACAAACTTCTGGCCGGCGGTGGCATGCTCAAGATCGTCAACCGCACCGTGCCGGAGGCCCTCCAGCGCCTCGGTTATTCGCCGAGCGCCATCTCCGCCATCGAGAAGCACATCGAGATCCAAGACACCATCGAGGACGTGATCAGTGACGACGGGGCTGTGATCGCCTCGGGCCTCAAGCCGGAACACCTGTCGGTCTTCGACTGTGCCTTCAAGCCCTTCAAGGGCCAGCGGAGCATCCACTACAAGGCTCACTTGAGCATGATGGGTGCGGCCCAACCGTTTGTCTCCGGAGCCATCTCCAAGACGGTGAACATGCCCAATGACGCCACCACGTCCGAAATCCGGAGCGCCTACGTGGATGCCTGGAAAATGGGCCTGAAGTGCGTGGCCATTTATCGCGACGGCTCCAAGCGCTCGCAGCCGCTCAACACCAAGCGCACCACCGAGGGTGGCGATAAATCCGACGCCGCCGGTCGCGAAAACGCCTCTGAGCAGGCTAAAACCCTCGAAGCCCGCATCGCCGAGCTGGAGACCGAGTTGGGCTCACTGCGCGAAAGTGCCCGGCACCCGATTCGTCGCCGTCTGCCCGACACCCGCATGGCCGTGAACCACAAGTTCGACGTGGCCGGCCACGAGGGCTACCTGACGGTAGGTCTCTTCGACAACGCTCAACCCGGCGAGTTGTTCGTTACCATGGCCAAAGAAGGTTCAACCATCGGTGGTCTCATGGATTCGGTCGGCGCCCTGACCAGCATGTCGCTCCAGTACGGCGTGCCGCTGGAGGCCTTGGTCAAGAAGTTCGCCCACCAGCGCTTCGAACCCAGTGGCTTCACCCGCAACCCGGACATCCGTCAGGCCAGCTCCATCATCGATTACGTGTTCCGTTGGATGGCTTGCCAGTTCATTCCCGGTTATCGCGAGGCCAATTCACCCAATGCCGGCCAAGCCGAACTGCCCATGCCCACCGTGGCAGCGGAGCTAAAAAAAAAGATAAACCGCCCGGTCAGTGACTTGGCCTTAGCCGACGAGGCCGAGGGATCGCTGATGCTCAAGGTCAGCGCCACCACGACCACTAGCGAGGGAATTGCCTCGGCAGCGGCGGCCGGCCACATGATCGCCGCGTCCCTGACGGCGACCATCCAGAACCAGAAGGACGCGCCGCCGTGTCCGAAGTGCGGGCACATCGCTGTGCGCAACGGCGCCTGCTACAAGTGCCTCAACTGCGGCGAGAGCCTCGGTTGCTCCTAGTCGGCCCTCCACGGGGCTAAAAGCCTCGGGGCTAAAAACCTGACAGGCCTTCCCGGCCGGGAAGCGTGATCCGCAGTGATTCGCGCTTCCCGGCCTTTTGCGTGCTCGGGCATCCCCTTCTCGGTCGCAACCTCTGCGTCACCCATTCATCACCAGACTGTTGGATGAACTGCAGACGACCGCCGAATAGTCTCATTGGGTGCGGTGCCCCTTAAAAGTTTCCAAACCGACCAGAAAACGAACCCGGATCGTCGGGTTCACACTGATCGAGTTGCTGGTGGTGATCGCTATCATCGCAGTGCTGGCCTCCATGCTGCTCCCGGCCCTGTCGGGGGCGAAGTCCAAGGCCCAAGGCATCGCCTGCCTGAACCACCTGCGCCAGCTGGGGGTGGCCCTTCACCTGTACACCAACGACAACTCCGACGGTTTCCCGCCCATTCAGGCGCGCATCCCCAACGGCGAATCCAGCTGGCGCGCTTACCTCTACCCCAACGTCGGCCAGAACCCGAGGGTCTACGACTGCCCAGCTGAAAAGAACGATGTCTACGCCAGCGCCAAAACCCGGCCGAATTCGCGGCCCAGTCCCTGGGTGATCGGCCAATTGACGCCCGGCGAGATCGAGATCCCCAGCGGCTTAGCGGCCGTCAACGTGCACTGGCTTGCGGGGGGTGCCCAGCCGCCCTTCGGCAGGCCGGCCGGGTATGAAAACAACCTATGCCGGTGGGGGATGGTGGAGGCGGCCTCGCAGTTAATCCTGTTTGGGGACGGCCACAGCGACGTGTTCGGGGTATGGCCCTCAGACCGTTGGTGGATCTGGAAGGAACTGGGCGACGCCAACCAACCGGGCTTCAACCGGCTGGCCCAGGGAGACAAGGGAGCGGTGCGGCATCAGCGCCGTTCGAACTACGCCTTCGCCGACGGAAGCGCGCGCTCGCTCGACCCAGGCCGGATCCCCTGCAACACCAACGAGTGCTGGTGGTCAGCCAAGGCCGATCCCCACTGACTTGCCCATGGCCTCTCCGAAAAATCTCCAGCTCATCGGAGCCGCTGTGGCAGCGGCCGCGGCCCTGGCACTGCTGTACCGGACCTGGTCGTCCGACACCGGCGGACCCCGGGGATTCTTCTACGACCTGAGCGCCGGACGGCTCTTCGAGGGCCCCATCGATGCCATCCCCCCGGTCGCCGGTGTCGATGGTCCCGATGCCGACGGCTACCGCGCGGTGATCGTCTCGGTGAGCGGCAAGCCCGAGGAGCGGTCCTCATGGCGCGTGGCCTACCTCGAGCGCTACTCGCCCGAGTTGCAGCGGCAGATGGAGCAGGCCCGGCAAGGAGGACCCTCCCCCACAATCCCGCGCTCGGAAGCCCAGGCCCACCGCTGGGTGCGCCGGACCAACGACACCGAATGGTTTGCCATCGCCTCCGAGGCCGGCCTGCGGATCGTGACCGAATGGGCCCAACCCGGGCCCGACGGCATCACGCCGGTGGTCTGCACCCCATAGGGTTCCGCGATCACGAACTCCCGGCCTCAGCCCCATCTTCCCCGTCCACCACCTCACCCTGAACTCCTGAACTCCTGAACCTGACTTGAACCTATTGAACCCATGAAACAATCCCCATCCTCCCGAAGCCCGCAACCTGGGCGACTCCCGACGGCCGCGCTTCTGGCCTGCCTGCTCGGCGGCCAAGCCCTCACCGCGCAATCCGTCGTCACCAGCCTCGAGAACTACTTCCCGCGCGAGGCCATCTCGGTCTCCTTCGCCGGAGGTCCTGGCAATTCCAAGGACTGGATTGGCGTCTATCCTGAAGGCGTGACCCCGGGCTCGACTGGCTCGACCATTTGGAACTACGTCAACGGCACACGCACTGCGGGGGCCGGTCTCCGTGAGGGCTCCATGACCTTCGGCTCAGGCCTGAACCTCGCCGGCGTCTGGACCGCCTACCTCTTGGTTAATGACGGCTACACGGTGGTGACCAACGTCTCCTTCAATGTCCTCGCGCCGACGGCCCCAGCGGTCCGACCCTCCGACACCCGGTACGCCCCCGGGCAGACCATTAACGTCGGGTTCACCAACGGTCCCGCCAACCCGAAGGACTGGATCGGCGTCTATCCCGAAGGCGTGATCCCGGGCTCGACCGGCTCGACCATTTGGAACTACGTGGATGGAACTCAGGCGGGCAACGCAGGCAAGGCCAGCGGTTTGGTCACCTTCCAAAAGGGCCTCACCGCCGTTGGCAAGTACCGCGCCTACCTTCTGGAGAACGACGGATACACGATCCTCGCCAGTGAGCCCATCACCGTGGCCGT
>JBDKKQ010000350.1:0-6482 GCA_039796015.1 Verrucomicrobiota bacterium | reverse complement strand
GCGGTGGGGCATGGCGGCAACGGCTTGCTCACCAACCAAGTCGATGGTTTCACGGGGCAATACGCCTACATGGGTTATCAGGGGCCCACGAATAAAAGTTTTAGCGCCAACCTCTTCCGCCCCGTTCTGTTGGTCCCCGATACCAACACGCTGCCCGTGGTGGTGTTTCAGGCCACCTTCAGCATTCGAGACGATTCCCCATCGGGAGCCGCAGCCGACGACTTTCGTTGGAGTGTCTACACCCCAAACGACCAACGTCTGTTCACCCTCGACTACCACGGTCCCGACCAATCCATCAATTACGCCCTCGACGATGAAAAGGGCTTCATCGGCACGGGGTACCAGTTCGAATACGACGTCGTTTACCAACTGGAGATTTCCATGAGCTTCGGCCGCAACAAGTTGTCAGCCTCGCTCAATGGCACCCCGGTGGTTTACGAACTCCCACTGAGCACCCGAATTCAACGCCCCTCCCTGGGCAGCGTGGATGTCGTCTGGGCTGCCAATCCCAAGGGCACCTGGAACGACAACTACATGCTCTTCGATGATTATCGCATCATCGCCTACCCACCGAACGCAGTAGCCCCGTTGATGGAAATGGCCGGGTTGGACGCACAAGGCAACGCTCGACTGAAAGTCTGGGGGGAGCCCGCGGTGCGCTACCGAATCCAGTCGAGCAACGATCTGCAAACCTGGATCGACCGCGACATCGTTGTCGCGGCGGCTCCGGATGGCTTGGCGACCTGGACCGATACCCAACCCACTGGCACGCGCTACTACCAGGCGGTCGCTCTGCCGTGAAGGCTTGCTGGATCAGACCGTTCAAGCCGCAACCGCAGGTCTCCCACAGCGTCCCGCACCTCCAATCGGTCTGCCCAGCAGCGTAATTCGAGGGCTCCGATGCGTTCGGTCCACAGTGTGAAACCGGGTCGCTCGCGGAGCCTTCGTCGCAAGGCGACTGGACTCCGTTCGGTGGCGGGCCGATCTCCCGTCGCCACCACGAGCAACCGCGGATTGACCTGTGCCAGAAACGCCTCGGACGCAGCCTCGCCTGAGGCAGGAATGCCGGTGATGAGAACATCGGCCGCCAGCGAAGCGCCCTCGCGCCGAATCAAGGCCTTTTGACCGTCAGCGCCCAGGTCTGGAGCCAACAAAATCCTCCAACCGGCCGCCTCCATCAAAAGAACCAACGCACCATCATCTGCACGCGAGAAAGAGTCTGAGCCGTCCGGATGGAGCACCGTGATTGCACCGATGGAACGGCCGCGTTGAACCCGCTGAAAGGGAACTCCATTAGACTTTGCCAACCCGTCTAAACCTCGGAATAGCGGTGAACGCATCCGACCCACTGGAAGGATGAGTTGATGCGGCGGCGCACTGGTCATCAATACGGGCACCCCTCCCAGATGACGAACATCCCCATGAGATACAGCCAGAGTCGACACACGATCGACTCCCCGCGATTGCAGCCACGGCAACACCACTGCCTTGGCAGCGGCCGCGTCTCCGGTATCCAACAGCAGGTCCGCAGAGCTTCCTGGCCGGTCGATCCACACTGCCTCGCCCGATCGGAACACCATCACAGTGGCCGCTGGTTCACCAATATGAGGCGCACCCACCATGAGCACGAGCCACAGAGCCGCCGCCCCCCACCAGAGCTGTCGACGACGCTGGGTCTCAAGGCAGCCCGAAGCCGCGACAACCCAGAGGATCGTGTAGGGAACCCACACCCAGCTCCCCGGCGATGCAGCCGACCACCAGCCTCCAGGAACCGCCTCACAGGCGCGGCTCGCAGCCATCATCCCATGCATGCCCACCCAAGCGGCGGAATTCCACAGCTCGGTCCCCATCGGCAAGCCCATCGACAGAGCATTAGCAATGAGCACCAGGCTGCTCAAAGGGACTACGATCAGGTTGGCCACCACTGAAATGACGCTGACCAAATGGAAGCATTCTACCGACATCGGCCACGACGCCACCAACGCGGCCAGACCGGTGACACATCCGCGGCATAACCCTCGCTCAGCCCATTCCCACGCCCGTCGCGTGCGAGACCATTGCGAGGGTGGCAACAAAGGATCCGGGCGCCAGGGACGATGCTCGAGCCACCAGGCCTCCCACCTCGAAGGGAAGACCGCCAACGCTGCCACCACCAAAAACGACAACAGAAAACCCGCCTGAAACAGTTGCCCTGGCTCGGCGATCAAGATGATCAACGCCGCCAGCGACAGGGAATTGAGCAAGTCACCGGGACGCTCCAGCATCCATGTTCCCACCACGACCGAAGTCATCACGGCCGAACGAACAGCCGAGGGTTGCCATCCGGTTGCTGCGACGTAGAACCAAATCAGCGGCAAGGACAAGCCACCGCACAGGGCACGACTCCAACCCAGCACACGAAACGCTTGCACCAGCAGAACAGCGATCAGTGCAATGTGTAGGCCACTGATGGCAAAGACATGCAGTGTTCCTGACCGCATGAACCCATCGTCCACATCGCCGGCCAAGCCAGTCCGCCAACCCAAGGCCATGGCCCAAATCAAGCGAGTCGCACCATCTTCGGGCAGTCCCTGCGCCAGGCGCGCTCGAGCCCAAGCCAGAAATCGCTCGCTCCAAGGCACCACGTCTGTCGCCCCAGGGCCCAACTCCCAATCTCCGGGAGCCTCGCATCGCAACTGGAGGCCGATGCCTTGTCGGCGAAGGAAGGTGGCGTAGTCGAACAAGCCGGGAGCCGCCGGGCCTGGCGGCGCGGAGACCAAGCCAGAGATTTCTACCGACTGTCCGCGGAAAAATCGCCCATCAGGGACGCCCTGACTGCTGACAATCACCTGGCCCGAAGCGGATTCCCAAGGCTTGTCCTGAGAACGCCACTCAGTGACCTGAAGCCGAACCACGGTTCGTTCCACCCACTGTCCTTTGCGCTCTGAAAGCCGCACGGATGGCGTCTCGGCCAAGATCCCCCGCACACGCCCGAGCTCACCATGGCCATCCAGCCGCCATCTCAAATCATCCGGACCCAGTGGCCACTGCGTCGTCTGGTAGCTCAGTGCGCCTGCACCGAAGAGAGCGAGGCAAATTCCTGCAACCAACCCCTTGGACCAGAGTCCGGCCAGCATCAAACCCAGCAACGCCAGCGTGAGTGAAACCCCTCCGAAGTCCCCGGGGAACAACTCAGCTGACCAGATGCCGGCCGCAACACAAAGAGCAGGAATGAGCAACGGACGACGCATGGGGACTTGTCATGCATCGAACCATTTCCCGGAGAACCTGAAGGGAATTTTCGACAAACAAACAGAATGCGTCAGCCCGGACGTCTCCAACGCCACCAGAGTGCGGCCAGCGCCAAGCCCAGCGCGGCACCTGCGGCATCGATCATCACATCCGAGGGGGTTCCGACTCGGGTCGGCACAAAGGTCTGATGCCATTCATCGGACACGGCATACATCACCGACAGCCCCCAGGCCAACCCAGCCGCCCGCAGCGGCTGTGGGGCTTCAGTGGAACGACGCACAGCGAGAAAAACCCGCCAAGCCAACCAGGCCAACACCGCATATTCGGACACATGGGCCCCTTTACGGATCAAGAAAATCACCTCGTCCATCCGCTCGCTCGTCGCCTCGGGCATCCACCAACGCAGCAAGGGACCAAGGATACGCAAGCCCCGCTTTCCGGAACCGGAATCGGCAGAAGCCCAGAAAATTACTCCCATCCATAGCACTAGGGGCCCCCAGTACCGGAGTCGTTGGAACACCCCTGACATGCTATCGAGGGAAGCAAGCCACGGCCGAATGGAAAAGGGCAAAGGCTGCCCATGGCGGCGTGCCTTCAATATTCCGATTCTTCCACCCGACTCCTGCTTCCCGGAAACCGAGCACCGCAGCACCGGCCTGTGCGGCAAAACCACTTCAGTTCTTACCCCGACCGTCATCCACCGGCCAGTTGCCAATCTCCGCGTGCGGCTCGTTGTCGTTGTTCCAGCGGGCCCGCCACGTAGTGCTCAACGGATTGACCACCTCCCGGCGCAGCGCCGATTCAGCGTGACCGTCGGCGAACATAATATTGCAGCGCAGGTTGTGGCGCTTGGCTGGCCACTGATCCTTTTCCTTCGGATCGATATTTCCGTCCCATGAACGATCCGTAAGGCTATCAGCGATCATGATCATATCGGACGGAGCCTTGACCCGGCTCTCCGGCATCTCCGGTTGGCTGGGCGGATTAATGTCACCACCCAAACCCAATTGCTGACTCAGGTCCGGAGTAGGATTTCGCAGGCCCCAATCATTGTATCCGAAGCTGAAGCGGGTCCCTGAACCCGACGCCAAAACTAGGTTGATGCCCTGAGGGAAGGTCTTGTTAACGTTGGTGTCCCACTGGGCATCTTTGGGATTAGCCGGGCAATAGAACGAAGCGCGGTTGGTGCCCATCTCGCCGAAAAGGCGCAGCGGCCAAAGATAGTAGAAATCGGGCACTTTGATGCAGCCGGGGTATTTCTGATAATTCTGCGTGTACATGGCCGTCGCGAGGCCCATTTGTCGCTGGTTATTGATGCAACTGATGCCCAGAGCCTTGGCCTTGGCCTTAGCCAAAGCCGGCAAGAGCATCCCCGCCAAAATCGCGATGATGGCGATCACCACGAGCAATTCGATCAGCGTGAATGCGGCATGGATGCGGCGCACAGGATTCGAGGCAGGGTAATTGAGCATGGTAACCGGAGGCTTTATCTGTGGGGAGATTCATGAAGATTTAAACAGAGAAAACCCAACTTCGCCATGCAAATGCCGCACGGTCACCTATTCCGAAACCACACGCCATGGGCCCAGTGGTTGATCAAAGCGCGTACGTGCCCTCCAGCTTCCCAAAGCTTCCGCAGTTCCATCACGGCAACTCACAAGGCTCAAGCTGTCCAGAACCACCCAAAAAAACGCTACCTGCCCCCATCGCCGCCCCAGAGCGATCGCCTCAACCACTGAATCGGTTGCCACAGCCCATCCAGGTTCCTGGTGTTGAAAATCTGGAGATCCCCCGACAACACGAAAGCGCCACCACCCGTGGTAATCCAGATCGGCAACCAAACCCTTATCGGCCTGCTGATTGACCGTCTCGGAGCAAACCTGATCTCCCGGGTTGCAGGCCGTGACGATGGCAATGCAAGGGTAGATAATTTCTTCAGGTCGGATCGAGCATTGGAAACGAGCGGTCCGGAAGGCGGGGTTCATGGGCTTTCCCTGCAGATGTCTGAGATGAGATTGAGGGCCCGTCGTTGGGCACCTACACCGTCAGAAACGTCGTGAAAACCGGCGTAGCATGCCAGTTTGAAAACCACCGCCAAAAAATCAACGGCTCAACGACTTGCCCTCCGCTTTGTTGGTTGCATAAGCGGGTCCTGATTCGGTCCGTTGGGCCTTGAGCGCATGTAACCACCCGTCGAAGAAAGAACCAACGCGGCCGCTCATCCCCGAAAGAAAACGCCCAACACAACCTGTCACAACCGTGGATTTCAAACCGACAACTTTCCGCTGCTTCCGGAACGTCGCTGACACTGCACTGCACAACTAAAAATTGTCGGCGAATGTGCGACTGAGGCGGAGGTCGACTAAGATTTCAGCGCTATTCTCCAACGCATGGCCTAGCCAGCCCTCATCCATTCTCAGACCTAAGTCTGACTGACTACAGGCTCTGCTCGCGCCGGAAGTATCCCAGTCAGAAAAAAATCCGATGAAATCCAAAACGATTTTATCCCTCTTAATCAGAGAGGAGAAAACAGAGAAACCGAAGAGACTGCGATGCCGCTGCTCAAGGATTCGGAGAACCGAGATTCAAAAACGCGAACACCAGCGCCCCGATGATGATCAACAGAAGGACGCCTCCGACTGCGAAAAACACCTTGTTGGCCTTGTTTGATTTTTTCGAAAACGCCGTCCCGCCAACTGCAGCGGTTGTCCCAGCATCCCCCAGCTTCACCGTTTGCCGAGAAGCCTCAGTCTGCTTTTTGCCTGTTTCGAAGCGGAGTTGTACTTGACCCAATCGGAGAACCTGACCGGGGCGAAGGGTAGCCTCCTTCTCGGCAGCCAACGGCAATTCATTAATGAAACTGCCGTTGGTGGAACCCAAGTCCTTGACGATCAGATCATCGCCCTTGAGCCAAAGCTCGCAGTGGTGACTGCTCACGCTCGCCTCGGGAATACAGATGGCGTTCTCCTCCAGCCTTCCGACTGAAGCCTTTTCAGGTTTCACCTCGAAGCTGAGGCCGGTGAAGCCCTCTGTCAGAACTGTGAGTTTCGCCATAATACGGTGTACCAATGTCTAACTACCCGCTACGGGCAGAGTCAAATGCCGAATCCATGCCCTGATCAAAAGACTATCGCTCGAATGGACAGCTTTTGTCCGATCCCCCCGTTCATCTTGGTCTGATGAATCGATGGAAACTATGGACCGCCAACGCATCCCAAGAGCGCCTGATCGCCCGCTTCGGCACAGGACGT
>JBDKKQ010000349.1:0-4594 GCA_039796015.1 Verrucomicrobiota bacterium | reverse complement strand
CAAGCGCGCTCGGCAGATGCTTCTGATGAAGTAAACTGTCACGACCTTTTTGAAACCCGCCGGTTCGCCGGCGGGTTTTTTGTTTCCCTAGATCACCTTGATGATGCAAGCGGTTTGCAATTTTCCGCACCGCTTCCTATCCTGCCGACCGTGACTGGCCACCGTTCCTACTTATTGGCATTGCTGCTCGGCCTGCTCTGTGTCTTGAAATCGCAGGCGGCTGAGATCCGGATCTTAACCACGCTGCCGGTGATCCATTCTTGGGCGGCCAACGTCGCCGGTGATGCGGCCACTGTAGAGAGCTTACTTCCAGCCAACGTAGGCCCCCACGACTTCCAATTCCGACCTTCCGATCTTCGAAAATTGGCCGCCGCCGACGTGGTCCTGATGAACGGCTTGGGCTTGGACACTTGGCTCACACGGGCTGTGACCCGAGGGGCCTCAAAACCCTCCCGCCGTGTCGTTACGGTAACTGACGGACTCCAGCCGCAACTCATCCACCACCTCACTCCACTGGCCATGGATGCCGAAACCACCGGGTCTGAAAAATCTCACTCGGACCACACCCATAACCACGGTGATGAGGACGCCAATCCCCATGTCTGGCTCGACCCTGTCTTCGCCAAACACTGTGTCTCCAACATTATCCAGGCCCTCTGTCAGGCCGATCCAGCCCACGCCGATGGGTACACCCGCCGTGGAGGGACTTATCTCCAGGAGCTGGACCAGCTCGATACGCAAATCCGATCCTCGCTCAAAGATCTGAGCAACCGCAGGATCGTCACCTTCCATGATGCCTTCCCGTACTTCTGCCGACGGTATGACCTTCAGCTCGTCGGCGTGGTCGAAGAAGTCCCGAGCGTGGACCCCTCGCCGAAGTACCTCGCACAACTCTCCCGGGCCATTCGAAAACAACAGGTCCGTGTGATTTTTTCAGAACCTCAATTCCATCCCCGGTTGCTCAAACGTCTGGCTACTGATCTGGCCATCGGCGTTGCTGAACTCGATGTCCTCGAGACCGGCTCCGCCTCCCGTACCTTTTACATCGAGGGGCTTCGCCGAAACTTGCGCACTCTGGAATCCTCCTTGCGCTGAGCCCCATGGACATTGCTTTCCGATCGCAGAAACCAGCAGCCGTCGAGGTTCAAGACCTCCACGTCCGCCTCGGTGGCAACCCCGTGCTTCGGGGTGTGAACTTGCGCATCGAGGCTGGCCGAATGGTTGCGCTGATCGGCCCCAATGGGTCGGGCAAGACCACCCTGCTGCGCTGCCTCTTGGGCTTGCAGAAACCAGACTCGGGATCGGTCCGACTGCTGCAAGAAGGCCCACCGGGTCCAGGGATCTTGAAGCGGATGGGCTACGTGCCCCAACGGCTCCAACTCGACCCGAGTTTCATGCTGACGGTCCGGGAATTCTTGGCGATCCGCCGACCCCTCACTGCTAGTTGGTTCTGGCGACCTTCTCGCCAAATAGATGCGCTCTTGCACGAGGCCGTGGGCGAAATGGATGTCACCCGTTTGCTAGACCGCCCCGTGGCCGGACTCAGCGGCGGACAGCTCCAACGTGTCCTGATCTGCTCCAGCCTGCTCAATGAGCCTGAGTTGCTATTGCTGGATGAGCCGACCGCCGGAGTAGACACACCCGGTGAGGCCGATTTCTACGAACTCATTGCCGAAGTACATCGACGCCGTGGACTCACAGTGGTGCTCGTATCCCACGACCTTTCCATGGTGTATCGACATGCCAGTCGAGTTTACGCCCTCAATGGAGTCATTTGCTGCGAAGGCGCTCCCGAAGAAGTCATGAACGCGGAGTCCCTCAGACAGGCCTACGGCATTCATTTCACCCCGTACCAGCACCAGCACCCTCATTCCCACGGCAGCCATGGACATTGAACCCTTCATGCTGCGTGCGGTCCTGACGGCCCTCTTTCTCGGACCGCTCTGCGGATTCATTGGAGTCTTCGTTACGGCCCGGCGTATGTCCTTCTTCAGCGATACCGTAGCCCATGCGGCCCTGGCAGGTGTGGCCCTGGGTTTCTGGCTCGGTCTGCCGGATCCCACGGTTCCCATGATTCTCTTCAGCCTGGTCATCGCAGGCCTAATTCTCTGGCTCAAAGAACGCACAGCCCTGCTCAACGACACCATCATGGCCCTGTTGCTCAGCGGGTCGGTGGCCCTGGGTATGGTGATTTTGAGTCTCCTCAAGGGCTATCGCGGTGAACTCGACCGATACCTCTTTGGTGACATTCTTTCCGTAGGATGGAGTGATGCCGCCTTGGCCTTGGTCGTATTAATCACCGTAGGCTCAGTCCTATTCTGGAAACTCAACGCTCTAGCCCTGTTAACCGCCCATTCCGATCTGGCTCATGTGTCGGGCGTTCCGGTGCGCTGGCTGAACTACGGATTCGTCGCCCTTCTCACGGTGACGGTGGCGCTGAGCATACGCCTGCTCGGCATCATTCTAGTAACCTCGCTCGTGGTAATTCCACCGGCGGCGGCTCGGAATCTGGCCCGTAGTCTGCGCCAGCAAATTCTATTGAGCCTTTTTCTCGGCCTCATCGGCGCCAGCGGCGGGGTAATTCTCTCTTATCCGCTCAACTTGCCCAGTGGCCCCTGCATCACCCTGACCTTGGCCGGATTGTTTGTTCTGTCCCTACTCGGAGGTCGACTGCAACGTGGCCACCAGAACGCTTCATGAGCCGACCCTGCCCCCAGCACCAGCACCCTCACCGACTCATCCAGCAACCGCTGTCTGACCTGACTGACAAGCTGCGCCGGGGTGAACTGAAAATCACTGCCCCGCGTCAGGCGATTCTCGACGTGCTCCGCAAGCATTCGTCCCCGCTGACGATCAAGGAAATCCACACCTCGCTCGGTAAACTCGACTGCGATCTGGCGACCATCTACCGCAACATGCACACCCTCGAACGCATGGGGTTGGTGAGGCGTTACGATTTTGGAGACGGAGCGGCCCGTTTCGAATTATCTCCCGAGGAAGGCGATGGTCACCACCATCATTTAGTGTGCACTCGCTGCGCGCGCATCATCGAGCTCGACGACTGCTTTCTGAATGATTTTCAGGATCAATTGGCCCGCCGGCATGGCTACACCCAAATTTCACATCGAATGGAATTCTTCGGGCTCTGCCCCAGCTGCCAAGCCCCTTGAGCATACCGGCCAAGATGCCATGCTGCGAAGAGTCGGACGCTCCTCCTATTATCTTCAGCCAGGCTCCCATGAATCGGCCATCGGCCCCCAATTCACGACCTAACCCGGCTTGGGTCTTAGGTGGATATCTGGCGGCGGTGTTTGTCGGTGGAGCCCTGCTAGCTCCATGGCTCTGGATGTTCGTCCAGTACGTCGGCCCTGACTCTTCATTGGCCGTGCAACCGTTTCGCAGGTACGTAGACCGAAGTCTTCTGGGGGTTGCCCTGCTTGGGCTTTGGCCCATGGCAAAAAGTGGCCTTTTCCCCGGTTGGCACTCCGTCGGCATGGTGTGGGGCCGACCCGCCCGACGGGACCTGTTAATGGGCCTGGCGGGCGGAATGATGTCGCTGGCATTCGTAGCGCTTCTCTCACTCGGGTTCGGTGTCCGCACTTGGGATTCGGCTCATTCCTGGAGCTTACTGCTCTCTCATGCGATTCGGGCGCTCGGTGCGGCCATCGCCGTTTCGTTCATGGAAGAACTCTTGTTCCGGGGGGTGGTTTTTGGATCGCTTCGCCGCCAATTTTCTTTCACTACCGCGGCTCTGAGCAGTGCGACTCTCTATGCTCTGGTCCATTTCTTCCAACGGCCAGAAGCCCCCGTCTCAGTCGGTCCTTGGACCGGCTTAGAAATGCTGGCGCGCATGCTTTCGGGTCTGAGCCAACCCTCACAGGTGTTCCCCGGAATTCTCACCCTGGGAGCGATCGGAGGGTTACTGGCTTGGTGCCGCGAGCGAACCGGTGCGCTGTGGCTCCCGTTGGGTTTGCACGCAGGATGGATCTTCTGGTTCAAATCCTACACGTTCTTCACCGCACCGCTGGCCAACTTAGGCAGACAATCGTGGTGGTGGGGCTCAGCCCGGTTGCACGATGGGTGGCTAACCTTTGCGGTGATCGCCGTCACCTCGGTGTTTTTTGTGGGCATGCTTGGAAACCGTAAGAACCCAACCAGTGCCACCCCTTTGGGCCATTTCCCTTGAACGTTCCCATGTCCCTTGAACGTTCTATCAGCCGACCTCATCGCAAACCCGATGGCCGATTCGGACTGGGCTCTGGGGCCGAGATGATTCTGGGGCTGGTCTATCCCCCGGTTTGCGCTCTCTGCCATCAACAACGGGCCGATCCAATTCAGGGCTACGTCTGCGACACCTGCCAAAGCGGGGTTCGCCGGATCACAGAACCTTGCTGCCAACGCTGTGGAATCCCCTTCTCCGGAACGATTATCGGCTCTCAAACTTGTGCCGCCTGCCGGAGGGACTCCTGGGCCTGGGATGAAGCCCGTGCCGCCGCCATCGCCGAGGGTATCACCCTAGAATGCATTCACCGGCTCAAATACCAGCGGGAGCTCTGGTTTGGGACATTTTTGTCGGGGCTCATGATGGAGGCCG
>JBDKKQ010000348.1:0-3089 GCA_039796015.1 Verrucomicrobiota bacterium | reverse complement strand
GGGTGGAAAAACCAATCACGGTGGCCACCGCCAGCCCGATGGCGTTTTTCCAGAACGATTCAAGGATCAGCCCGAGGCCGACCGCGCCCCATCCGATAAAAATGGCCGAGCTGTAAAGATTGGTCACCGGCGGACGCCCCTCGAGCCACATCCGAGCGATGAGTCCCAGCGTATGAACCACGAAGGCCAATTGCACCAGATGTAGCGATGTCTTGCGGCTCCATTCGGCGAAGTTGAACCAGAACCCACAGCTAAAGAGGAAGGCCACGATGTACAACGCGGCGGTTTTCGAGAACGGCGCGAAGCTATTGTAGAGCTGTTCGCGATCCGTCTTGTTCAAGGCCTTGCCCAGGCGTAGCGACTCCAAGTAGGTCTGGTACCCGGCCACCGCGGTATTGAATCCCGCAACCTGGCTCTCACGAAAGGCATCGGCCATCGCCGCCCAATGCCCCACCGCCGGCGACAGCGGCCGAGTGCCCACCAAGCGGATGCCTTCGGCCGCGGCTTCGGGCGAAAGTTCGGCCTTGGGCACGCGCATCAAGTGCTTGAGCAGCGGTGCTCCGAAGCTCGGATCTAGCAAGGCCTCGCCCATGCGCTGCCATGCGAAAGTCGCGTCTCCACCGGAGGCGGGCGGGATGAGCAACGGCGGCTCGCCGCGCAGCGTCACGAAATACCGCTCAGCATGTCCGAACACCTCGGTCAGTGCATTGGTATCGAACGTGCCAGAACCGGTCATGCGCTGCTGGAAGGCCTTTACGCCGGCCGGGATGGTCTTCTGGTAGTCGGCAATCTCCGCCGCGAAGCCAACCGTGTCCTGCGGGTGCACCGTATTCTTCAGTCGCAGGTACAGGGTCATGGCCTCGTACAACCCGAGGGTGGCGTTATCGAACGCGTTGCGAAGTGACGAATCCTTCTTGTTCTCCTGGATGTTCCGGGAGCTCTCTTCGATTTGCTTGAGACCTGTCTCGCCGAACTGGTTCCACGAGTAGTGCTTGCCGTCTTCGCCGGCCGCTGGATTGGGCTCCGGCAGCTTGAGCATCGCCTTGAGCTCCGGGTGATCCACGCGGAAAACCTTCCAGCCGTCCGCGACCTCAGGCCGGGTCATGAGCGTCAACAACCACTCGGTCGCCGAAATGATCTTGGGTCGCTCGTACCACGACTTGACCGGCTCGAGATTGGCGGTGTCCTTTTCGCGGATGCGCGTCAGCGAATTGCGCGCCAACGAATCGATGGGCTGCAGGCGGCCATTGAAGACCACGGGCAAGCGGCCGAAAGCCCCGAAGGCGTACTCGGGGTCACGCCGCGGCCTCAGCGCACCCAGAATCCAGAATGCGAAGAGCGCCGTAATAATTAGGGGAAGGCGTTGTTTCATGTTTCAGGCGGAGCGCGTTGGGACGAGTCAAATTGGAGCAGGTGGAGCTTCAGGCGGCCCGGGGCTTGCGGCGGGCAATGAACTTGGTGAGGTGCATGAGGAACTGAACCAACAGGCCCACTCCGACGAGAATGCACCCGAGATACGGCGTGACCCACGACGGGTTGAGGACTACCTGCAACGCACTGGTACCGCGACCTCCGTCGGCCAATTGCTCCTTACCCATTTGATACTGGAAGAAGGTGTAGCCGCCGTACCGCAACGGTGAATTCATGTAGATGTCCACCTCGCGGTCTTCGTGCGACTCGGTGTTTCGCAACCGCACCCGGCTCTGAAAATTCTTAGGGATGTCTGTGCCTGGGTAAGTCTCGTGGGTGGTCTTGAGCAAGGTCAGGGCGAAGGGTTTGTAATCGCGCACCGGGCGGTACTCGAGGCGCCACTCCGTTCCCTCGACGGTCACGGTCTGAGACTTCAATTCACCGGAGAGAGCCCAAGTCCCCAGGCTCGACGGCCCCGAAAGCTCGATCACCGCGGCCGGCACATTGCGAGCATCCATGGTGCGCGTCGGCGGTTGCTCATCGATGACGATCCGGGCGCCCACGCCTTGGGTCGCCGCGGGCGGGCGGTTGGAATCCATGACCGGGGCCCGCAGACGGATCCGGGCGTTTTCATAGGCCTCTTTCACCCGGATGGCGAAGGGCAGCAACTCCTGGCGCAACTCGGCCCCCGGCTTCAAACGCGAGGCCGGGATAGACACTACTTGGTCGAGAGTGTTGCTGCCGGCACTGCGCAAGAAGACCAGTTCGAAGTCCATCGACGACTCGGAGTAGTTGCGGGTATCGCCCTCGCGGAAGCTCATGACGCTCTCGCGAGCCAGCATGTCGGTGGCCAATTGCCCCAGGAGCAGCAGGATGATGCCGATGTGCGTCAGAAAGATACCGCTCTTAGACCACGTCCATTTAAAGCGGGTGAAATGGGCCACGAGCAGGTTGATGACCAGCATCGTTCCCAACAGGTATCCACCGGGCAACGGCACCACCGGAAAGGCCGATCCGTGCGGCGTCCAGTAAGCGAACCAACTGCGGAAGTACCGCTCTTGGGCGACGTAGAGACCATCACTGGTCTGACCCAACGTCCCGAAGAACACTACGACCACACCCAATCCCAGCAGCACCACCGTGAGGCGCAGGGACGACAGGAACTGGAACAACTTGGAAATCATGGGCGAAAATCGGACGACAGCTGGTCGCGATAAATTGCATCAATTTGACGGAAAGCGCTCGGGATTTTTCAACCCCGGTCGCGGCACCTCATTCAGAAGCGGATCGAACGGACAAATTGCTCGAAAGCGTCTCGGTTTTGGGCAGCAACGGGTGCCGGAGCCGTCAGCTTGAAAAACCACGAAACCTCTCCGCGAGCCACAATGGCCCCCAAAATCGTCTTCTCGGTCCCCACCAACTCCACCCAGGTGCCGCTGTCGCCTCCGGCCGTGGCCACTGCCTTAGAATTGGCCGCCAGTGCCCCGGCTTCCAACGGAGCCAAGCCCACTTGGCCGCGCCAACGGTTCACATTGGCCAAGAGCCCGCCGCCATTCCCAGACAGCTTACTAATAGACACATCGCCATTGCCGGCGGCATCGGGGATGTCGAAGGACGCCAATCGCATCGGCTTCGGTCCAGCGGCTTTCCAGCCAGAGGGCACCTGCCAATTCGGGAGT
>JBDKKQ010000347.1:0-4650 GCA_039796015.1 Verrucomicrobiota bacterium | reverse complement strand
GTTTCGGACCGGCTCGGATCGGCGCTGGTCAATATGTAGCGCTGTTCACGGGCCCGATCTGGGTCGGCCTCAACGGTGTGGAAGACGGGGAGGACGGGGGCATTGGTGCGCCGAATTGCCTGCGTCAGGTCGTCGATCCGGCGTCGCAACTCGCGGTCTTTCTTGCGGAGGTCTTCGGTGAGTACCTCGTCGATCTTGTCGCCATCAATTCGGAGGATGGGAAAGTAATCGTCGGCGATCTTTTGTTCTTCGACGCTGCGAGTGCGTTCCGGCTTGCGGATCACCGTCTGGATCTCTGGCGGGAGCATGGCGACGCGGTCGTCGTAAAGTTTGCTCCGAACGGGCTCCAGCAACGTGTCCCGTTCGCGTTCGAGCGGGGCCCGCTGGCGCTCGATTTCGGCCTGTGCCTTGCCTGCGGCCATGAGGTCGGCCGCCGATGCCAGCGTCATCTTGCGAAGGACCAGCGGGTCGAAGAGCGCCTTCATGGAGTAATAGTTGGCCTGCGATACCGGGTCGAACATGTGGTCGTGGCACTTGGCGCAGGCGACGGTCATGCCCAGGAACGTGCTGGAAATGGTGTCCACCGCGTTCATGGCTAGTTCCTGTGGATCAGATCCAGCCCCTCGCGACAGAAACCCGAGGGCAAACACATCGCCCGGGCGGGGCTCGCGTTGGGACCGGTGGCCCGTCGCCGACATTTGGGTGCGCTCGTTGGAGCGTCGGCCGGTGAGCTGGACTTGCACGAACTGGTCGTAGGGCAGGTCTTCGTGCAGGGCCCGGATGACCCAGTCCCGCCACAGGTGGATGCCCGGCGCGGCCGTCATGCGCTCGTCGGCGTCGGCATATCGCAGCACGTCCAGCCAGTGCCGGGCGTAGCGGACGGCGTGTTGCTCATCGGCCAGCAGACGATCGACGACCTTCTGATAAGCATCGGGCGAGAGGTCGGCGAGGAACGCCTCCTGCTCTTCGGGTGTTGGGGAGAGGCCGGTCAGGTCCAGGTGCACTCGCCGGAGGAGGGTGAGGCGGTCCGCAGGGGGCTTTGGTTGGACGCCGCGGGACACGGACAGGAAGCGGTCGATCGGGTTGTCTTTCCCGAGGTCTCCCCCGGGTACGGCCGGTCGCTGAACAGGCTGGAGCGACCACCACGACAAGCCCTTGGCAGCGGTAACCTCCGCCGCGCAGCACAGTTGCTGCCCGAGGCAGAACATCAACGCCAACAGCACCCCGAGTTGGGGTCGAGGCCCTGCGCCTGAGACTTGATCTGGACCGGAAGAATTGATGCTTTTAATCCTAACCGTGGTTGTGGGTTTACGCCAATGACCAACCTGCGGAGGCCTCTTCTGGCGTCGCCACCGGGTGGCAGTGGACGGTGTGGGTTTCGCTGAAAACCGGTTCGCAAAACGGGTGAAGCCTTAGGGCGTGGGAGATGGCTGTCGCGTGAGTAGAGTGTAGGCGACCCACGAAACGGCTGCGACGGCGGGAAGCAAGGTGAGCAAAATGGAAAATAGAAGTCCGAGACCCAATGAGAGTACGGCCAAGCGGGGCTGACGGATGCGCCACAGTCGAAGCCAAATCAGTTCGGCAAGCCAGCCGCCGGAGTAGAAGACGTTGGCAATGACGGCGTACACGAGGACGAAGCCGAAGAGCGGTGGATCGGGCCGCTGGAGGGGCTCATCCAAGAAGGCTCCGCCAACGCCCACAGCCAAAAAGCAGGCCGCGATGGAGACGACTCCAGCGATGCCCACGAGGAGGTTGTAAGGAACACGTCGTGTTTCCCACCAGCCGATGATTTGCCAGGTGTCCGTGAGCTCGGCCTCCCGTTGGAAGAGTGCCGTCCGGCGCAGGAGGCTCCAGGGTGTCATCTTGGAAGGATTGAAGTGATCCGTGCGCGGGTGACCCTGAGCGGATGGATCGCTGGGATGAAAGGTTGAGATTGGGGCGGAATCAGGGGGCCGTGGTCACGGTCAGCAAATAAACGGAGGCCGCTCCGGCCTTCTCGGTCACGCTACTCACAGCAAGCAAGTAGCGTCCTGCCGAAGGGGCTTTGAATTCGAGAAGCGAATCCCGCCCTACGCCCTTGGCGTCGTCGTTGCTGGTCAGGAGTCGCCCTTTGGCGTCGTAAAGGGAAAGGGTGGCGTCGAGCGTGGCACCGAGTCGCTCGGCCACCACTTCGGCACGGAGAGTGTGACCCGCTTTCAGTTCGCAGCCGAACACGTCGACATCGGTCAAGGTCTCCAGCGCACCGCGCACCGTCTTTCCGTAATTTAAACCCCCCGCTTCGCGAAACCCATTGTTCGGCTCTTGCTCGCCAATGAGTTGGCCCGCTGCCGCAACGAGCAGCGGGAAGGGTTTGGAGTCCCCGTCGGGCGAAACCACCACGACCGCGATGTTCGTGCCGCTCGGAGTGTTCGCTGGCAGCGATAGTTCGATTTCCAAGCGCTGGTCTCCGACGCGTTGGGCGTCGAAGCCGTCAATTTTTGGGGCCGCTCCACGGTCTTTGATTTCGGCGGTCTGGGCCGGAGTCAGGCCTGTCAGTCGGACGGCCGTGGCATTGGTCACGTTCAAGCCGCGCAAGGTCAGCTTCTGCCTGGAGCCCGTTTCCACTCCGAGCGGCAACACCATGGCGATGGCCGGAGGGGTCGGTTTTTTGGCTTCCGGTTTCGGACTCTCAGCCAGGCCGTGCACCGACAAAAGAGCCGCGGCACAGAGGCACACAAGAGTCTTCCCGGTGCTCCAGAGACGTGAATTGTCAGCGGTGTTCTCTGACTCAACCATAGAGTTCCTTGACGACGCTGCCTTCGTCGAGAATCAGGGTAGGCCGCCCTTCCGGTGTGATAATGGTCTTATCCGGATCGATGCCCAGAGCATCATAAACCGTCCAGCACACATCGGCAGGTCGCACGGGGCGATCGGTGACGAAGGCACCGTTCTTGTCGGTGGCACCGAGGACGTGGCCGCCTTGCACTCCGGCACCGGCGAAGAGCATGGAGGCAGCCTGTCCCCAATGATCGCGTCCTGCGTCTTTATTAATCTTGGGAGTGCGACCGAACTCACCCATCACCACGACGAGCGTTTCCTGCAGCGTCCCGCGCTGATGCAAGTCGTTGATCAGCGCACTCAAGCCCCGGTCGAAATCGGGCAGCTTCTTGTCGAGGCTCTCGAAAATCTTCGCATGATGGTCCCAGCCTCCGTAGTTCACGGTGACAAAGCGCACGCCGCTTTCCACCAGACGGCGGGCCAGCAGGCAGCTTTGTCCAAACTCGGTCCGACCGTAGGTGTCGCGCAGTGCCTCGGATTCCTTCTCGAGGGCGAAGGCGTTCTGGGCGTCGGGCGACAAGATCATGTCGGTGGCCTTCTGAGCGAACTCATCGTAGGTGGCCATCTGGTCGTTGCCGCGGATGTGTGCCGAGAGGGTGTCCACCGCCTGAAGCAGGGTGCGCCGGCGTTCCAAGATTTTGGGTGTCAGCTGGGCCGGGCAGGCTAGATCGCGGACCTTCCAAGACGTGTCGTTGGGATTCCCGGCCTTGAAGGACTCATAGCGGCCTCCAAGCCACGCGCTCTTGCCGAGTTCCCAGGTGAAACTGGGGTTCTTGGGGACCGCGATGTAGGGCGGCACTTTTCCGACGAATCCCGTCTCGTGCGCAACAATGGCACCCATCGCTGGATGATCCCCGAACGGTGTACCAAACTTGCCTGAAAGAACCCAGTTGGTCGCTGTCTCGTGGTGGTCGTTGTCATGCGCGCCCGAGCGGACGAGGCACACCTTGTCCATCGTCTGCGCCATCTTGGGCAGGAGGTTGCCCACCTTGAGGCCGGTGACGTTGGTGGGGATCTCGGTGTACTTGCCGCGAATTTCTTCAATAGCTCCCGGCTTCAAGTCGAATGAATCGTGATGCGAAAGGCCACCTCCGAGGTAGACCAGCAGCACCGACTTGGCTCGGGGAGCCTTGCGCACCAACCCATTGACGGAACCAGCCAGAGCACTCTCCCAAGAAAGCACGCTGGGCAGCGAGAGTCCCAGTGGAGCCAGTGCCCCCAGGCGCAAGAAGCCTCGTCGCGAGAGGCCATTGCATTGGGCTGCATGCCGGGAGGCGAGGGAGATGTCGATCATGGCGTGACTCGGTTCCGGTTAGTGGTTGAAGGCGAACTCCTTCGTGTTGAGCAGGGCCCAAAATAAATCGGGCAGCACTTCCTCCGGAGGGGTCTCGGTGAACTGCTTCAGCACCCGTTCTAACTCCACGGCAGTGGGGCGTCGTCCGACGGTGATGAGGTAGAGTTCTTCGACCAGTCGCGGCCCGTCGCTGGGGGTCTTGGCCGAAGAGATCAACTCCTTGAGCCGACCTTCCGGGTGCTGGATCTTCTTGTTCAACTCCTCGCCGTTTTGGAGGTGCAGCAATTGCGGCAAGGTTACCTCGCCGCTGCGTTCGCAGGCGCAGGCCGTCACCCGCTCGCTGCGGCCGAAGAGTGCGAGGAAGTAGCTGCTGACGGTGGGTTCGGGCACTTGCACGGCACGAATTCCCACCGGAAAACCATCGAACCGATCGGGCACGCCGGTGGCTGAGCTAATGGCATCGGCCATGACCTCGGCAGGCAGGCGGCGTGCGTAGTAGTGCGAGTAAAACCGGGTGTCGGTTTCGTTGCCGCGCACGG
>JBDKKQ010000346.1:0-4164 GCA_039796015.1 Verrucomicrobiota bacterium | reverse complement strand
GCACCCCTGACAATTCTTTTACAAACGACTGACGCCTGCCTGACAACCGGGATTGGGAGCTGTGGCAAGAATTCCCGGCCATGAAACAGTATCTCTTGTTCACAATCGGGGCCGCGGCGGTTCTGGCTCTGGGCCTCACCGCACGCCTCCAGGTCAACGACTCCGCTTACACGGCCCATGAATGGGGCACGTTCACCTCAATCCAGGGCTCCGACGGCGAACCGATCCGCTGGAATCCATTCCAGACATCGGACCTGCCCGGGTTCGTCTTCGATCGCACCAGGCCCACACACAACGAAGAACTCCTTCGAACCCAGGGACAGGAGTTCAAGACGCTCGGCTTGAAGCAATCGCGGGACTTCCTGCAGCGAATGGAAACGCCCGTCATCTACTTCCGCTCCGACCAGGCCCTCGACGTGGACGTGCTTGTCCGCTTCCCCAAGGGCCTGCTGACCGAGTGGTTCCCGCAGGTCACCACGTTTGGGCCCGTATCCGGAGTCCCGAACCTGTTGCCGGAATCCAAAGAAAGTCACCTGAAGTGGTCCCGGGTTCACATCCTGCCACCGTCGGCCTCGACCAATGAATCCATCCTCGCCACGGTCCCGAACGAGTCGACCCCCAGCCACTATTACCCGGCCCGCGCGACCGCCGCGAATCTCGTCGAAACCACGCGCCCGTTCGATTCCGCTCGCACTGCGAGTGTCGACGGTGCCGCCAACGTCCGCGAACAACTCCTGTTCTACCGGGGCGCGGGCGATTTTAAGGCTCCGCTGCGCGTCAGCTTCGATCCCAGCAGCCAGCTTCGCCTAGAGAATCGTGGCCACGAGACCATCGGCCCGATCTTCGCGGTTCACACCACGAATGGACGGACTGCCTTCACCGCCCTGGGTCGCCTCGAGCCCGGTGCCAAGATCCGCACGCCGATCCCGGCCGCGAGTCCTGGCGTCAGTCCGGCCACCCGACTCGATGAACTGGGCGCCGAGTTGCGCACGGCGCTCACCGGAGCACGGCTCCACGCCGACGAGGCCGCAGCGATGGTGACCACCTGGCGCGACTCGTGGTTCACCGAGAACGGCACCCGCATTCTCTATCTCCTTCCGCAGGCTTGGACGGATGAGGTGCTGCCCCTGCACCTCCATCCGGCTCCCCGCGAGCTTGTCCGTGTCATGGTCGGTCGCGCCGACATCCTCCACCAGGACGTCGAAACGCGAGCAGGCGAACTGGTCACCGATCATTTCAGAGGCAACACCACGCGGGCCACTGCGGGGTTCCAGCAACTCGGTCTCGGCCGCTTCCTTGAGCCTGCTGTAAGTCGCGCCGCAAACCAGATTCGACCCGCTCCGGTCGAGGCGAACCAGGGTGGTCGCGTTGCGAACGAGCCCCCCGGGCGCTTGCCGATCACCGAGCAGGACTGGGATCTCAGCGTCGCCGAATTGAAGAACCACCTCCGAAGCCTTGAATCACCGCAACGCAGCCTGAACACCACCAGCCGCTGAGAGTCCGAGGCAAGCACTGCGTTCGTCCACCAGAGAACTCGCCAGCCCAGCGCCGCGCGCCGGTAGATCCTGACCGCAGCGTTCGCGCCCCGGGGACGGCGAATGGCGAATCCCCCTCGCCCTTGCCACGGACCTGGGCCTCTCCCAAGATCTCTGCACTCGACTCCCCCCCGCTCAACCCGTTGATCCCCCAAGCTTCCATGCGCCGACCGTTGCTTGTGTTTCTCTGTGCGGTGTTGTTACCGGGACTGGTCCTCGGCGGACTGGCACTGCGTTCGATCCTGCAACAGGACGCGCTTCTGGAGCGGGAGCGGAGAAGCCTGCTGGAAGGGGCCTCGGAGCGACTGGCGGCCAGCGTCGCTCGGCGGGTCGATGAATTGCAGCGCGACTTCAGTCTCCGTGTGGAATCGCTGTTCGGAAAAGAAAAGCCGAACGACCTCGCGCCTCGGTTCGATGCGCTGATTCGGGAAGGCTGGCCGATGGCGGGGCTCGGGTTCGCGGTTTCGCTCAAGGGCGAAGTGCGGTCACCCCTGGTGCTAGAAAGCCCCGAGGCCCGGCTTTTCCTTCTCCGCAACGAGGCGTTTCTTTGCAAGGAGGGCAGTGTCGAAGTCTACGCTGTCACCCCCAAGGGTCGCATCAATCTCGCGTCCCTCGAAGCGCCGCGCCCATCGATCAAGTCCCAGCCCGCCCCTGCCAAAATCCTGCCCGGACGCATCCATTTCGCCGATCTCATCGGCGACGCCCAAGAGGGAGTCCTCGCCCGCTTCCTCGAGAATCAACTCGTTCTCTGGGTCTGGTATCGCACGCCGCGCGAACCCGACCTCGTCTTCGGCGCACAACTCGACCTTGCACGACTCCGCGAGGACCTCTCGGAACTCGTCCGCGCGGCGATCCCGCGCACCCCCGGTGTCGCCTTCGCCTTGCTGGACGACCGAGGCCGAACGATCGCCGTTTCCCCGCTCAACGCCGAGGCGAACTGGAGCCGGACGCTCTCCAAGAGCCCGATTGGCGAGGTGCTTCCGCACTGGCATATCGCGACCGCCGTCTACGACACCGCATCCGTGAGTCGGGACGGCCGTCGAATCACCCTCACCCTAGTCGCGGTCGTCGGCCTTCTGGTTACCGCCCTCGGCGTCGGCGGCTGGATCGTCGCTAATGACGCGCGCCGTCAACTCGAGCTCGCACGGCGCAAATCCGACTTTGTCAGCAACATCTCGCACGAATTGCGTACGCCCCTGACGTCGATTCGGCTCTTTGCGGAAATGCTCAGCGAAGACCGCGTGACCGACCCAGTCAAACGCCGCCAGCACCTCGGAGTGATCCAGGCCGAGGCATCCCGGCTCCATCGATTGATCGGCAACGTCCTCGACTTTGCCCGGCGCGACCGGGGGGAGTTTCGCTCACCGCGCGAAACGGTCGACCTGTGCGCCGTGACCCGGCAGGTCCTGGAATCGTTCGATCCGCAGTTCAGCGCCGAGGGATTGCGGGTGGACGCAGAAATCCCCCCGGAACCCGTGCTCGTCTCGGGCGACGCCGATGCGCTGGCCCAGGTGGTCAACAACCTGCTGTCCAATGCCGTAAAATACGGGGTTTCAGGCGGCGAGGTGAGTCTCCGGCTTCTGACGGGGCCTGGCATGGCAGAACTCCAGGTCCTCGACCGCGGCCCCGGGATTCCTGACGGGTATTCAGAGCGGGTGTTCGAGGAATTCTTCCGGGCCGACGACGCACTCGCCAGCGGCGTTGCCGGTGCTGGGCTGGGGCTCACGTTGGCGAGGCGCATCGCCCAGGATCACGGCGGCGATGTCACCTTCAAACCGCGGGAAGGCGGCGGCAGCGTGTTCCGCTTCACCCTCCCACTCTCGCCGGGCGTAGCCCAGAAATCCCCATGAAACCTCGCGTTCTCATCGTCGAAGACGATCCCAGCATTCGCCTGGGTCTGCAGGAACTGCTCGGATCGGAAGGCTACGAAACCTCGGTCTGCCTGCGCGGCGATCGCGCCCTTGAGACGGTCCAGCGCGAGGCCCCTTGCCTCATACTTTTGGATGTCATGCTCCCCAAGGTCAACGGGTACGAAGTCTGCCGCCTCCTCCGCCAGGCCGGCATCCGCACCCCCATCCTGATGCTCACCGCCAAAGGCCAGGAAATGGACAAGGTCATCGGGCTCGACGCCGGCGCCGATGACTACGTCACCAAGCCATTCGGGGTCCGGGAACTCCTCGCCCGCATCCAGGCGCTGCTTCGACGCGCCGCCAATGGCGTTCCCACTCAAAGCCCGGCCACCGACGCCCCCTTCCGTATCGGTGCCTGCGAAGTCAGTCCGCGAACCTTCCAACTCCGACGCCACGACGAGGTGCTCGACCTGACACCCCGCGAGCTTCACCTCCTCCAACTCTTTCACCGCCATCCGGGCGAAGTCCTCAGCCGCGACCGACTGCTGACCGAAGTCTGGGGTCAGCGGTACTACGGCACCACTCGTACCCTCGACCAGGTCATCGTCCAACTTCGCCGCAAACTGGGAGATCCCGGCGACGCACCGCGCCACCTTCTGACGGTCCACGGCGTCGGTTACAAACTCGCCGAGACCGCCTAGTCACCGTGTGCCCGAACTCACTGTTGGCCGTTGGTCCAACCCGGATTCGTTGCGCCAAAACAAAGGTTACCGGTTGCT
>JBDKKQ010000345.1:0-2679 GCA_039796015.1 Verrucomicrobiota bacterium | reverse complement strand
TGGTGTTCATCCTGCCCAGCGCCATCAAGCACGACGGTTCGGCCCAAGGATTCACCCAGATTCTCATTACCTACACTCTCAGCGCTATCACAGCTCTGCTCGGGTTCACCACCCTCTGGATCGCCTGTGGCACCCTGGCACGCGACATCGAAGAGATGCAGCTCTTCCTCATCGCCTCCAAGCCCATCCCTCGCTGGCAGATCTGGCTGGGCAAGTGGATCGGCATCATGGCCGTCAATCTGGGCATGCTGGCCATCTCCGGCTCAGTTGCCTACGGACTGCTTCAATTACGTACCGGCGAACTCTCCGCAGAGCAGCAACTAAAACTGCGCAACGAAGTCTTGGTAGCCCGCGCCGGGGCCCGGGAACCCGCGGTCGATCTCACCCAAGACATCCAGGCCCTCCTCAAGGAACGTCTCAAAGACGCCACCGCCGCCGCCTTAGATCCCGCCTTTGTCCGCAAGCAAGTCGAAGAAATGGTCAAGGCCCGGCAGCAAGTAGTCCCGCCCGGGATGCTGCGCCGTTGGGAGGTTCCTCTTGGAGCCGACGCCAAACAGCGCCTCGCGGGCCGCCCCCTCTTTATCCGCGTCAAATTCTTCACCACCCAATACAATTCCGAAGGCACCCTGCACCCTGCCTATTGGGAAATCGGGCCTCCGGATGGCCGACGGCTGCGCCTAGAGAACTCATTGCCGGCCGAGTCGTTTGTCGAATTCGGGCTCGACCCGAGAGCCACCGCCGAACTCATCAACGCCCAAGGCGTGCTGGCCGTCGACTTCCAGAACTGGACCCAGCAGCCCCTGCTCTTCCCGCTCGATGAAGGCATGGAGGTGCTCTTCCATGAAGGTGGGTTTGCACTCAATTATGCCCGCGGTCTGATGATCATCGCCTTTTGGTTGGGCTTGCTCACGGCTGTCGGCCTGGCCTGCTCCAGCTTTCTCTCGTTCCCTGTGGCCGCCTTCTGCTCCATCGCCCTGCTCGTGCTGGGGCTCTCGAGCAACACCCTCAAGCAAGTCGTCGATCAGGGCGGTATTATGGGCGTCAACAGCGAGAACGGGATGGTCACCGAGAACACCCTCATCAACCAAGTCAGCGTCGCCGTGTACGGGTCGGCCAAGCAGCTCATCGACCAAGTCAGCGGCTACTCCCCCATTTCGAACCTGAGCACCGGCCGCAGCATCACCTGGCTGGAGCTCATGCGCGCCTTCGTCGTCATCAACGTCCTAGTCGGTGGCGCCATCTCCATCGTCGGCATCGTGGTACTGACCCGCCGGGAACTCGCAGCCCCCACCAAGTTCTGATGACTCTCCGAAAGGCCATCCTCTCCGTCGTCATCATCGCGGCGTTCATCGCTTCCCACTTCATCCAGGGAAGTCTGAATCACGACCGCGAAACCTTCGGCCTCACGCGGACGGCCATCATCAGCAACGCCCCACCGATCTTGGCCTTCACCACCGTAGCCTTGGGTGGCTTTCGTGGGCTCATCGCCAACACCCTGTGGATCCGAACCACCGAACTGCAAGAAGACGGCAAGTATTTCGAGGCCGTTCAATTGGCTGACTGGATCACCAAGCTCCAGCCCCATTTTACCAGCGTCTGGGTACACCAGGCTTGGAACATGGCCTACAACATTTCGGTGAAGTTCCCCAACCCCGAAGACCGCTGGCTGTGGGTCCAGCGGGCCATCGAACTACTGCGCGACGAGGGCATGCGCTACAACCCGCATGAAGTGCTGATGTACCGCGAGTTGGGTTGGATCTACCAACACAAGATGGGCGCATATCTCGATGACGCTCACATGACTTACAAAGCCCGGTGGGCCCGGCAGATCGAAGACGTGATCCCCGGTGGCCGGCCCGACTACGCGACCTTGCTCAAGCCCGACACCGCGGCCGCCAGCAACCGGGTGGCAATCATGGTCAACAAGTTCAAGTTGGTGCCCTCCATCATGAAGGAGGTCGACGAAAAGTACGGCCCGCTCGAGTGGCGCCTGCCCGAGTCACACGCCGTGTATTGGGGCTTCCGTGGCCTTGGCGAATCTAAGAAAGAGGCCGACCGGGCTCCCCTGCGACGGGTGGTGTTCCAATCCATGCTCACGGCCTTCCAGCGTGGGCGCCTCTACACCAATATCGCCACCCGTTCCATCGAACTCGGGCCTAACCTCAACATCGTCGCCAAAACCAGTAAGGCCTACGAAGACATGATGGCCGACGACGAAAAGATGGCCGACCACTTTGCCAAGGGTCACAAAAACTTCCTGCGCGACGCCGTGTACTTTCTCTACACCTCCAACCGCGAGAAAGAAGCCGCCCAATGGTGGGCCTACTGCCAGAAAAAGTACGCTGACCAACTTGGAGACCAAGCTGGTATGAGCCTAGAGACCTTTGCCGTCGCCAAGGTTTCTGAAGACGCCAACGAAACCTCCACCGACCGCATCAAAGTAATCATCACGGGCCTCTTGGCACAGGGCTTCTTCAGCCTGGGCAACGGCGATGAAGATCGGGGTGAATCGATGATCCGACTGGCGACCAAAGTTCACGCCAACTTCGAAGCCCGCACGCCCAACAAGAGCATGCGTCAGCGCCTCGCCATCGCCTCGCTCAACGACTACAAGCTCGAGGTCCTGCGCGACATGCTCGCCCCGGCCGAAGACGTGAACCCGCAGTTCCAGAACACCCT
>JBDKKQ010000344.1:0-3004 GCA_039796015.1 Verrucomicrobiota bacterium | reverse complement strand
AGAGGCTCCGGGGACGCGCCAAAACCCGGAATACCGGAGCGCCGGCACGCGCCGATCGGTCAATTCCGCGACCGTTCGAATCGGGGCTTGCCACCGACGTAGGTCGATTCCACCCGGATGTCAGCAATCCGCAGGGGCTCGGATTTCCGGGGATCCCCCGACAGCACCACAAAATCCGCCACCCTTCCCTCGGCGATGGTGCCCTTGACCGCCTCCATCCGTTCGGCAAACGCGGAGCCCCAGGTGTATTCGCGGATCGCTGTCTCGACCGGAATCCGCTGGGACCCGCCGTACACCCGTCCCGCCGCACTGGCGCGCGTCACGAGGCTTTGGATCCTCCTCATCGGCTTGCACGCGCTCACCGGCCAGTCCGAATTGCCGGACACCACGATGCCCAGGTCCTCCGCGCTGCGGTTCGGGTGCATGAACTCCCATCGTCGAGGTCCGTATTCCTCCATCTTGTCGCCATGCTCGAAGATGTACGAATGGAGGGCGAGCACCACGCCGAGATCCTTCGCGCGTCGCAGCAATGCCTCAGGACAGACGCTGGCATGTTCGATCCGGAACCGAGCATCGGCCTTAGGGAGCTCGTGCAACGCGCGCTCGAAGGCGTCTAGCACCATGGCAATCTCCCGATCCCCATTGGCATGGATCGCCGGTTGGAGTCCCGATCGGTGAACCCGCAGCACCAAGGCATCCAGTTCCTCCTGGGTCCGGGCGGGCGGGATGCCGAAATCGTCGCGACGCCCGGTGGCAGGGTTCACCCGATCGTAGGGCTCCGACACCCAACAGGTGCGGCCGGACAACGAATTGCCATGGACGATCTTGATGCCTCCGAGGCGCACCCACTCGTCACCGAATCCGGACTCCATGCCGGCCGCCTCGACGATGTCGAGGTAGGCGGACTGCATCAGCACACCCACCCGGCATCCTCGGCCGCGCCGTGCAAGCTCCTGATAGGCCCGCAGGGCCTTCGGGGTACCTGCGGCATCCTGGACACTGGTGATCCCCTCCGAGAGGAACCGATCGAAACATCGGTCGTAACCCTCCACAAGCTCCTCCCAAGATGGGTCCACCACCTTCGGTCCGGCCGCCTCCACCAGTCGGAGTGCGGGGGGCTCCCGGAGCACACCATCCGGCTCGCCTTCCCGGTTTCGCCCGAACGCCCCGCCCTTCGGATCCGGTGTCGAACGGGTGATGCGTGCGGCATCGAGCACGACGCTGTTCACGGCCCAGACGTGACCGCTGGAGTGGCGGAGCAGGATGGGATGGTTGGTCGACACCCGGTCGAGGAGTTCCCTGGTGGGATGTCCGCCCAGACGAGTGTCCTGGTAGTTGAACCCGCGCACCCAGAGACCGGGAGGCGTGGCCGCGGCCTTAGATCTGAGGACCGCAAGGAGACGATTCCGGTCCGGCACCCGGTCCGGATCCAGGTCGACTTCGCCATGGATGGAATCCTCCGGAAACTCGGGTCGGGGATGCAGATGGGAGTCGTTGAAACCGGGCAACACAGTCTGACCGTGGAGGTCGATCACGCGAGTACCGGGACCGCGGGTCTTCAGCACCTCGGCGTCCGAGCCGACCAGAACGAATCGTCCCCGGTGAACACTGAAGGCGGTGGCCGTCGGGCGCGCCGGATCGACGGTGACCACGACCGCATCGTGGACGATCAGATCTGGCGTCGAGGCCCTGACAAGGCCGGCGAGCAGGATCGGAAACCACGAGCCGCGGCGAAAGAGACCGAGCAGCGCCGGACGCTTGGAAGACGGGAGGACGGGAGGGAAGAGAGCCATGGTGAGCGGTTTGGAGCCGCGCACGGGCGTCGGGGCGCGGACCTTCCGGAGGCGATCTTGAACCATGGGGCTTCTGTGCGGGCGAACGCTGCGGTTACAATCAGGAAACGTGTGCCGGCGGGCCCGACCTCGAAGACGGACCACCGACGGAAGGTCGTGGTCGCCCGCACGATTGAATCCCCGTCGACTCGGGGGATGGACCAGGAATCCTCCACGGACACCGGATCCCGCCACCCGATCCCGCACCGGGCCCGCAGTAAGATGCCCGCAGCGCGACCGGCGGACCACGCGGCACCTCGGGTGAGCCTCCCTTACTGGTGCGATGAGACGTTGGCACCGACCCGCCTCCCGTGTTGCCCCAGGATTCGGGGAGCGACGGACTCGTCCGCCGAAAAATCGACGCGCCCACTTGCCTTGGGCCGATGGGTGTGAAGGCTCCCGGGAATGACCCCGATCACGCAGGCCCACCGGCCAAACCACCTGTCCCCTTTGAGGTGGCTACGCGTCTCAATCTTTCTGTTGATGCTGCTGCCCTTGGGCCGGGCCGACTCGCTGACGCTGCGCTTCAAGGCGCCGCATTGGCTCTACATTGAGGGGGATCACCTGCCGGGCAAGGTGATCGAGGTGAACTACCTGGAGGCCTACTGCCGAGCGGGATCCACCGATGCCGATTGGGTGAAACACACGGTGATTCCGCACCGGGCGGAGGTGTTGAGCCTGAGCGCCGATCGAAAAAACCTGAAACTCCGAGACACTTTGGCAGACGGGGTGGTGGTCTATCACACCATCCGCGCGGGGACCGATGATGTGGACTTCCGCCTTGTTGCCCACAACCCCGGTCCGAAAAGCTCCGAGGCCCACTGGGCGCAAGCCTGCGTGCGGTTAGGGAATTTTACCGGCTTTCCGGCCTCCAGCACGAATCTCGACGACTACCTGCCGCAGTGTTTCCTGATCTTAAGCAACCGCGTCACGCGCTTCCCTGAAATCCAGCCGTGGGTCAAATCCGCACGGTATGTTCCTGGGCAAACCTGGTGTCCTCTCCACGTCCCCCGCACCGATGTGAACCCACGCCCCCTGAGTCCGGTGGTGCCCGATGATGGGTTGATTGGGGCCTTCAGCGGCGACGGCCAATGGATCTTCGCCACGGCCTGGGAGCCTTATCAGGAACTCTTCCAAGGGGTCATTCGATGCCTTCACTCAGACCTCCGTCT
>JBDKKQ010000343.1:0-6512 GCA_039796015.1 Verrucomicrobiota bacterium | reverse complement strand
CGACCGCAGCACGGTGCGACTCGGCGGCCGGGACCAGCCGCGCACTCGCAGCTTATCAATAAACGGCTTCATGAACGGACAGAGCTGGCACACCGACCTCATGGCCAAGACCTGGCGAACCTTCCGCAAGCTCGGTGACATGCGCTCGCCCAGCCAAATGTTCGTCTTCATTGACGAACGCGAGGAGAGCGTCGACGACGGCTACATCCTTGTCTCAATGGAACCGAACCAGCTCTGGGGCAACCTACCGGCCGCCTACCACAACGGCGCCGCCGGCCTGAGCTTCGCCGACGGGCACTCCGAGATCCACCGCTGGCTCGACCCCGGAACCCTCCGCAAGGGCCTCGCCGGCGACCGCAAGGCCCCCCGTGACGTCCCCTGGATCCAGCAACGCGGCAGCGAACCCGTCGAATGAGCAAAAGGGTTTGATCCTCCCTGAAACGGGGTCAGGGTGCGGATTCAGGGAACGAATTCCCAACCTGATTCACACCATGGATTTTGTTAAACGCCTGGCCTTCGCGATAGCCGCCTGGGCGATCACGGCTGCCGCCTATGCCGCCTCCACTTTTGTACATCCGGGTGCGCTGGATTCCAGAGGCGAACTGGACTTCGTTAAGGCCAAAATCCAGGCAAAGGCCCAGCCGTGGAGAGCCGAGTTCGACCGGCTTGTGGCTTCCAGTTACGCCACTCGCACGCCACATGGGAAGACCACCATCAAATCCAGCAGCGGTGACGCTGAACTTTCGCGAGATGACGCCATCGCTTCTTACACCCAGGCACTCCTGTGGCATTACTCGGGCAATGCAATCTATGCGAACCGCTCGATCGCGATCCTGAACTCGTGGACGAATTTGCAATCCTTCACCGCCGGCTCCGATCAGGACAAGTTGCAGGCGGGCTGGATCGGCGCGGTCTTTGCCCCGGCCGCTGAAATCATGCGGGGTTATTCGGGCTGGACCACCAACGACATCGCCCACCTCCAAGCCATGTTCAAGCGGGCCTTCTATCCGCAGTTGAACCGGATGAGCACCTGGAACGGCAACGTGGATTTGACGCAAATCGACGCCATGATGGCGATTGCCGTCTTTAACGAAGACACGGCGGAGTTCAACGCGGGTCTCACTCGCCTGGCAAAACGTCTCCCCAGCTATATTTATCTTACCTCTGCGGGAACACCGCCGCCGATCGCGGGCGATGGCGGCAACGTGCAGAATTTTTGGTTCAATCCCACCCTGTGGACCGATGGCCTGACCCAGGAAACGTGCCGGGACAACGGTCACCACACGCAGTTCGCGCTGGGTTCAGCCCTCCACGCCGCAGAAACCGCCTGGCATCAAGGTGTGGATGTGTACACGGCCAATACGCAGCGATTCACCGAGGCGCTGGAGTTGATGGCGTCCCAGTTCCTCAGTGGCTCGATGCAAGGCACTTCGGCCAACAACACCCCCTCCGCCAGCCGTTTCGAATCCTGGGAGGTGGGCTACAACCACTACCATCACCGCGCCGGGCTCCCCATGACGAAGACGGGGACGCTCATCGAGAACCAAATCCGGCCCAATGCTCAACGGGCCGTTTGGAACTTGGTTCACGAAACTCTGACCCATGCCAATCTGCCGGCCAGCGTCTCGCCACTCGGAGGCGCGCTGCCGCCGATTTTGACAGGCTCGAAGATGCTGCCCAGTGGAGCGTACCAATTGGCGTTCACCAACAATACCGGTGCGACCTTCACCGTGCTCTCCAGCACCAACCTATCGTTGCCCCTGACCTATTGGACCGTGGTCGGCACGCCCACCAATAACGGTTCCGGCCTTTTCCTATTTACGACCGAACCGCTGACGGACGAGACGCAACGATTTTACCGCGTAAATTCGCCGTAATATGGAATGCCGGCCATTTGTCCATTGAACACGTGGCAGCACGATCTCATCGCTCAAACCAAAAGCCATGGAGTCTTCGCTGATTGAGCTCACAGTAATGATCCTCAGCGTTGCAACTGTGCGGGCCGATTGCGTCACCAACAGGTCTGCCGCCACACCGGTCTACAGCCACTGCAGCGGCGGATATCGTTGAGCTATCCATGTCCGATCCGGCTCGTTGGGTGATGAAGACCGTCCACTTGGGTTCGAGTTTGTCCGCACATCACACCGGCGCTGTCGGAGAAATCGCCCTACCCTCTCAGTTCTCCCTCGGCCCCGCCGGGTCGGCATCTGCACTGCGCTGGCGAGTGATCCGGCACCGCTGGCGCCCCTACCCCCTGCGCTGCCACTCGTTCAAGCCGTCCGGACCCAGAATCTGTTCATAGGCAGCCGGAAACCGGTCGAACACCGGAAAACTCCAACGCCCCCGGAACCTCTTCCAACGACGCGCCAGGAGGACCGGATCGGGCCTCGCTTCCAGGCAAGCCTTTCGGTGCAGTTCCCCCACGTCATCCAGCAGCGGAACGGACCAAACCTCCGAATCTTGGGTCCCCATGCTCAACTCGGCGATGCGTTCCAGCGCATACTCCGCCAACCCAACGGCATCGGCGGCGTGCTTCTCTTCGAGCACATGGCGCAGCAGGCTGCCGATGGGGGCCACCTGATTCCCGATGGCGTCCGACTCCCGCCACGTCGCCACGGCCGGCGGTTCGGTCAGGCAACGAATGGCCTCGCGGACGGGATCTGGTTTCCATCCGTCGCCAGCCCCACATTCCCAGGCGGCAGTCAAGGCCACCAGAAGCGGACGATGCGCAAATCCGGCCTCAACCAACCACTCCACCAACTGGGGTACCGGTTGCTGGCCCAACCATGCTCGGAAGCGCTGGATATCCTCTATGTCCTGGATCATGAACGTTTCAAATCGAGCCATCTTCCTGGCGAGCCGATCCCAGGCATCACTGACTGGCCATCCAGTGACGCCAAATAAGCCTAAGAATACTGCCCGCCTCGGCCATCCAAGGCATCGTCCACCGCGGATGTCGGTCCGTTGAGTTCCGAGGGTAGGCGCAGCGGAGGCGGCGGTAGAATCAACTCGCTGGCACCCAGTTCGCGCAGGAGCCAATCCATGTCGCCGGAGGTGCCCTGCCGGAGGTTCTCCTCGTCAAAAGAGCGCACCTGTCCCTTCAACAGGCGTAGCAGGGTCGGGCGGTGCCTCGGGTCGGTGGCGGCCTGGCGTGGTGTCAGTCCGCCCAGCGCTGGCACGGCTATATCGGGATAAATTCGCAAGAATTTTTCGCGGGCAGCAGTAGCAATCTGGGCGGGCGAATTCTCCGTGTCGACGATGCGGGTGGTGGTGAGTTCGATCTGCGTGGGTTGCAACCGCAGCCCGGGCGGCACTAGGGCCAACTGCTCTTGAGAAACAGGCCGAGCTATGCCGGCCGCCACGTCGTCGAACCGTTCGCCCGCGAATTCAACCAGATCGCCCATGTGGGACTCGAACGCACAACGCAACCGGGCGAAGCGTTCGCCGCCGTTGGCCTCCAGGCGCCAGCGGTCGTCGCCGACGAGCAGTCTGCCGAGGATGCGATTGGCGATCTTGCCTTCGGCCGGAGCTTCAAGACAGTCGAGCACATCGAGGAATCCCTCCTTGAACTCCCCGTCGGTCAGTTCTCCCGGTGCCCATTCGATCAACTGGATGAGATGCTCGAAGCACAGGGCCAGAGGTCGTCGCAGGTTGTAGACGGCTACGCCACGGCGAGCATCCACCGAAGAAAGCATGTCGTAATGGAGCACCGCATGGATGGCGTTGATCGATGCCTGCACGCGGACGAAGTTCAATGCGAGCCACCCGAGCAACTCCGGCCCGGACTCCGGTCCGCCCAGATGGCGGGAGATCTCCCTCACCACCGCGTCGGGATCCAGATCGACGATTTCTGGAACGGTGATCGCGACTCCCCAGAACCGCTGAAAGTGTGGCAATTCGTATCGCCAGGCCAGCACGGTGGTGTAGCGCACCGCCATGCGGGCCAACGAACGGTCTATGATAAGGAAACGGCCCGCTTCCGGCGCCATCAGATCCACGGCCTCGATACGCTCGTGGTCGATGACCCTATGCACCTCCAGCAGCGTCACCCGCATCCCGCATCTGGATCGCAGCAGGGCCTGCTGATCGTTGCTCAACCCGTGGTCTCGCGATTCCAAGAAGCGTTCGCCGGCCGAGAGTCCCGCATCGTTGCGCTCATGGAAAAGCCGGACGGCTATGAATGAGTGGAGTGCAACCGGGTCGCCGGAAGCATGTAACCGGGACAACTGCTGAAGCAGCGCCTGTGGTTTTGCGGCGATGGAATGCAGCCAGTCCAAGCATTCACGGTCGAGCTTCGATTCGATCTCCATCAACCGCTCGTAATTGGCCAATGCGAACGGATTGAATGGGCAGTCCGCGGGGCACACGAACAAGCGATTCCGGCTCGAACCGCATTCCGACGACGTAATGATCTCACCCTTCGCAGGACAAGGACGTTTTCCAAACTGCTTGCTCATCGATGTTCATCAGCCTGAGGCAACCTGAACGAATCGACGAGACCGAACGTGTCAAAGGAGCGGGATACGGCTGTCGATAATCCAAGTGGGTGCCCCAACGGGGCACGGCATACCAGCCCGGGGTGCAACCCCGGGTATGGGTGTGAGGAAGGATGGCGTTCTGTAGGAACGCCGCATAGGGCCCGCGTCGGTGGGCGATCTGGTGATATGTGTTCAACGACAATTATTCTTCCCCTAGGAAAAATAATCGTCGTCGGTGAAAGGTTTGGTCGGGGCCGAGCGAATAACTAGGGACATGGCCAAGCCGCTCAATCACGACAGCCCCTGGAAAGACACCATCGACCAGTTTCCTAGGTCGTTCCTTGAGGTCACCTTTCCCGAGGTCGCCGCCGGCATCGATTGGTCAGTCCAGCCCGAATCACTCGAGCAGGAACTCCGCGAGATCACCCCAGCCTCCGAGGTGGGAGCCAAGCGGGTCGACAAACTCCTCAAGGTCCGCCTCCTCGATGGTACCGACCAGTGGCTTTACCTCCACATCGAGGTCCAGATGCACTACGACCCCGATTTGCCCAAGCGCCTTTTCATCTACCACTACCGCATCTTCGACAGATACGGCGTCAGCCCGCTCACCCTTGCCATCCTCGGTGACACCAGCCGAAAATGGCGCCCCACATCGTACCACTACCAAACCCTCGGCTGCGGCATCACCTTCCTCTTCCTCATCTGCAAGACGATAGACTTCAAGGGCAAGCTCGACGACCCGCGCTACCGGCACCAACAAACCCTCTTCGTCATCGCCGCCCATCTCGGCACCCAACAGCACCGCCGAACCCCCCAGCAACTCAGCGACTACTGCCTCGAACTCACCGTCAAACTCTACAACGAGGGATACCCCCCATCGGATGTCCACCTATTGCATCGCCTGATCGACTGGTTGATACCCTTGCCCGACGACCTTAAGATCCAGTTCAGAAAACAACTCCAGCAACGCCTACCCAAAAAAACCATGGCCCACATCACCCTCTTCGAAGAACTCGCCCTTAAAGAAGGCCTCGAGAAAGGCATCCTCCAAAACGCCCGCGAGGCGATTATCGACGTCCTCGATACCCGGTTTGGCCAGGTGCCCGACTCCGTACGCGAGCGGATCAATGCCCTTTGCAGCGAGCCAACGCTCAAGGACCTGCTCCGTCGAGCGGTCCGCGCATCCAGCCTCGACGAGTTCCAAGCCGCCCTCTAAGAGCCGCTATAACCTGAACGCTCACCCTGTAGACCGGGTCCCCCGACCCGGCGTCCCCCAGATAGGCTCCGATCTCCGAGCCGGCCGCCGCTACACGCCGTCGCGGCCCTTGGTCCGCCCACCTCCCGGTAGGGATCGAGTCCTCTCGGTCCATTTCTTGCCCAACCCATCTGCACGGGGAATGGACAGTGAGACACCGTCCCTACCGACTGCCGCTACCCGCCTTCGCGGCCCCAGGGGCCGCCCACCTCCCGGTAGGGATCGAGTCCTCTCGGTCCATCCCCACCTCACCCAGCGTCCCCAAGGTAGGGCTGGATCTCCGAGCCGGCCACGCCTCCCTCGGTGCTTTCGAAGAAAGCGCCCCACCTTCCTTCCCCCCAGCGCCCCGACAGGGGCGCGCATCCAACCCCCTCCCCCTGCCGGCGGGCGGCACAACCGCCGGCCTGCCCAAACCCTCCCTCGCGGACCGGCCAGCTAGCCCGCCAATATGACGCTATGGCACCTTTTGTGTAAATATGCGGGACCGACCCCACCGCGGGGGGGCGCCCGGCAATGGTAGCCCGGGGAATGGATAGTGAGACACCGTCCCTACCAACTGTCGCTTCGATGAAAGGTTCGATCGGAGCCGAGCGAATAACTAGGGACATGGACAAGCCGCTCAATCACGACAGCCCTTGGAAAGTCACCGTCGAAAAGCTCACCAGGTCCTTACTTGAGGTCACTTTTCCCGATGTCGCCGCCGGCATCGATTGGTCAGTCCAGCCCGAATCACTCGAGCAGGAACTCCACGAAATCACCCCAGCCTCCGAAATCGGGGC
>JBDKKQ010000342.1:0-3025 GCA_039796015.1 Verrucomicrobiota bacterium | reverse complement strand
AGCGGATGTTCGTCCGCCGTGGGAATCACTGTCTGGTCACGAGCACCTTCTTCCTTAGGTTCCCGGTTCACCCGCAAAACCACGGGCTTGCCGGCCGTACCCACCAAGGCCGAGTACAAATCCGTCATGCTTCGGGTAGATTGCCCTTGAACAGCCAGGAGGTAGTCGCCAGTGCGGATTTCGACACCGATCTCCGTCAGCGGACTGCGATACTTGGAGTCCCAGTTGTGTCCGCGGAGAATGCGCTCAATGCGGAAATAACCACTGGCATCGGGCTGGATGACAGCCCCGAGCAACCCCAAGGGAATGCGCTCCGGCTTGGGCAAATCACCGCCGCCCACATAGGCATGTCCGATGTTCAACTCGCCGATCATCTCCCCGATGATGAAGGTCAGGTCGGCCCGATGCTGCACATGTGCCAGCAAGGGCTCATAACGACGGCGCATGCCCGCCCAGTCCACGCCGTGCAGCTTCGGATCGAAGAGGAAATCCCGCATCTGGCGCCAGCATTCGTTGTAAATCTGGTTCCACTCCGCACGGCGATCCAGACGCACCTTCAGGTCACTCAAGCTCAGCTTGCGGTCGGTGAGATCGAGCTTGGCGGAAGGAAGATCCAGAATCGCCAAATCTGAGCCCACCTTGACCAGCATCTTCTTGCGGTCGGCCGAGACCCGGAACCCTGCCACCTCGCCCAACTCCGTTTCCTTTTCCTTCTCGAGGTCGAAGAGGTGGAGCTTGCCCTTCTTCAGATAGAACAGCTTGTCGCCCACCGAGGACAGCGATCCGTAATTCGAGGCCGAAGGTGGCAGCACGGTGATGCGTTGAGTTAACCCCTCGACGTCCACGCTCACCACCACCTTGGAGGGCTTGGCGGCCTTGGCAACGTCTCCGTCCTTGTCCTTGTCCTTGTCCTTGTCTTTGTCGAAAGCCGCTTTGGCCTCGGTGCCGCTGACTGCTGCCTTGTCGTCGCGCGGTTTTACCTCGTCGGACTTGGGCGCCAAGGGCGACTTCGTGGCGGCGGCCAATGTGACCAGGTAGATCCGCTCCATGTCGCTGTAGGTGTGGTTCCACTCTGTCTGGCCGTAGGAGGGATTGAACGAGCGTTCCGAGACAAAGAAGAGGTACTTGCCGTCACTGCTAAATTCCGGCGATCCCACATCAAACCACCCATCGGTGACTTGGACCTGATTTTTCTGTGCCAACCCGTAGAGGTAGATGTTGGCAAATCGGCGCACCTCGGGTTGCGTGAATGCCAACCACTGGCTGTCCGGCGACCAGACGAAATCGCGAATTTCGAAGGCGTCCGATTTTGCCACCGGAGTCACCTGCTTCGACTCCACCTCAACGAATTGGAGTCGGTTGAGCTTGTCGGTCCAGGCGATGCGTTTGGAATCAGGCGACCAGGCGATCTCGTACTTGTAGGTGTCGGCTCCAGAAGTCAGCGCACGCGGCTCACCCGATCCCTCTTGCGGCCGGATCCAGATCTCATCCTCGCCACTCTGGTCACTGACATAGCCGATCCATTTTCCGTCCGGAGACCACACCGCATTGCGCTCATGCACCCCGGGTGATTGCGTCAGGTTGCGGGTGGCCCCGTTCTTGGCCGGCACCGTAAAAACATCCCCCCGCGCACCAACGAGCGCACGCGCGCCGTCCGGAGCCACCTCATAGGCGGTCGTCTCCTTGCTGACATCGCGTAAACCACCGCGGCCGATCGCCAAGTCTTCATGAATCTGCACCGGAATCCGCACTGCTTTCTCTGTCTGGAAATCGAGTCGGTACAAATATCCGCCATTCTCAAAGACGATGCCCGTGTCACCCATCGAGGGGAACTTGACGGCGAATTCAGTGAACTCGGTCAGTCGGCGGGGCTTCCGGGTTTTCATGTCCATCACGTAGAGGTTGGCTTGATGGGACTCCTCCCGTTCCGAGACGAAGTACATCTTGTCTCCGTGCCACATGGGAAAGAGGTCTTGAGCCGGATCGGTGGTCAGCCGGGCGGTCTGACCCGTCCCAAAATCGTGCAACCAGATTTCATCGGCCTGGCCGCCTCGGTAGCGCTTCCAGGTGCGGAACTCACGAAACACTCGATTGTAGGCCATTTGCCGACCATCCGGCGAGAAACTGCACCAACCGCCGCGCGGCACCGGCAAAACTTCTGGAACGCCACCCGAGAGACGGGCCAAGGTGAGTTCACCCTTGAACGGGTTCCAGTGGTTCCGGCGCGAGCGATACACCACCGTCTCATTGTCCTTCCAAGCCATGACGATGTTGTTGGGACCCATCCGGTCCGAGACATCATCCCGTTCCAGGGTCGCGGTATAGGTGAGCCGCTGGGGTTCGCCCCCCTCGGAAGGCATCACATAGACCTCGGTGTTGCCGTCATATTGCCCGGTGAAAGCCAGCGTTTTGCCGTCGGGCGAAAAGCGCGCGAACATTTCGAAGCCTTTCGGGTCGGAGGTCAGTCGTCGGGCCACCCCTCCCAAGGCCGAGACGGTGTACAAATCACCGGCATAGGTGAACACCACCCGATTTCCATTCAGAGAGGGAAACCGCAACAACCGAGCCTCATCGGCCTTCAACGCCAGTGCTGCGATACCCCCCAACAGCCATGGACCGATCCAAGAGAAAAAACCTCGCATGGACCCATGTTATCGAGCAGTTCGAACCGGAGCCAGTGGTGAGTAACCCCGTAGGACTAGTGACGCTGGAAAATCGGGGCAACCGTTTAATCCCGAGTAAAATCGGCGGAAAGAAAACGACGGAGCAACGGATCCTGCGAAGCACGAATTACTTCAGGCGTTCCTACAGCCACGATCCGCCCTTCGCTGAGGAAGGCGATACGATTGGCGATGCCGAAAGCGAGGTCGCGGTCATGGGTCACCACCAGCGTAGTGGCTCGGGTCACGGCATTGGCCCGCACAATTTCTCGTCCGACCGTCACTGCGACCAGCGGATCCAATTCACTGGTCGGCTCATCGTAGAGAACAACCTGCGGCTCCATCACGAGTGCCCGAGCAATGGC
>JBDKKQ010000341.1:0-2510 GCA_039796015.1 Verrucomicrobiota bacterium | reverse complement strand
CAGCACCTTGGCCTCGGCCGGTTGCTTTGGATCGTAAAGAAACACCTCTGCATTGACTCCCATGTTGTAGGGATCAGGGAAGCGTTCATCCCGTTGAGGCCGTGGATCGTACTGCCAGGGCCGCGCGGGATGCAGGCGCGCCGGCAAGGCTGCATCTGCACCGGCCGTCGAGGTGCCATCTAAACCGCTGGCTGCTGCAATGGCTTGTCTCAGAAGGCTCAATGCAGGCTGCGCGGCAGCTCGGTCGTCGCCGGAGACTAAGCTGGAAATGGCCTTGCGGCCGTATTGATGCAGAGCCTCCAGATCGAGCTGGGCGATACGCAGGAGGCGCACGGTGGGTTGATCGGCCAAGGGGTGGGCATTGGCCGCGTGGTCCGCCATCGTGCACAACAACGCAGGCAAGACGATCTCGTACAATCCGAGGAGCAGCAGGTCGCGGGGGGCCGCCTGCAGTTCGTCGAACACCAGGGCCAAGCCTTCATGTGGGACTTTATCCAAGCCGAGTGGGGGTTCGCGCATTTCACCGACCCGAGCCCGAAGCGCACTGACCTGTTCGGCACAAAGCCACGCCTGATGGCTCCAGGCCATTTTGAGTTCGTAGATCGGCTCAGCGGTAATTCGCGCCGTCAGGATGCCGTGGATGCGGCGCAGGACGTAGTGGTGACGTTTGAGCCGCCGCACACTCTGATCGACGGACAACCCGGGGCGTTCAGCGTCAACGAAGGAGCAAAGACCGGCCAAGGGTGGCAGGTTTCGGTGCGTCTGATAGCTGGCTGTGAACGAGCTTTGAGGAAAAAGATCGATGGGCGCATTCATGGCTTTCCTGAGGTTCCAGAGAGGTAAGTCCGGCATAGGGATGTGGCAATGATCCGGTTAAATGATCAGAGGGATGGGAGCTGGCCTCAGGCCGGATCGGAGGGCTTCCAGTCGATGAGGCGCAGTTGTAGAAAGCGCCGTCCTCCGTAGTCGCCAGCCTCGGGGATGACGGCCAGGTCGAAACGACCTTCGGGAACCGGGCGATCGCCAGCCCCCCACCAGACGGTCTCGACGGGCGTGCCTCCGTCGGTCACCCAAAATTTCCAGTGCTGTTCTTTCAGGCGCTGCGGTGGGCGGGCATGGGTCAGGCCGCGGATGGCCAGTTGCACCACCGGGTTGCCCATTCCGAAGGGCTCCAAGCGCCGGAGGTCGGCCACCACCGGCAGGCTCAAGGATCGTAGCGCAATGGATGCATCGATGCGGACCTCGGGCTGAAGGTGCTCGGGGCGAAGTCGTTCCCGTGCCAGATCGTTGATGCGCTGGCGAAAGGCCTCCACTCGCGCTGGCTCGATGGAGAGTCCGGCGGCCATGGCATGCCCTCCGTGCTTCTCCAGCAAGTCGGAGCAATCGCGAAGAGCCCCCGCCAGGTCGAACCCGGAAACGCTCCGGCCGGATCCGCGCCAGAGGGTCCCATCACCGCCCAGAATCAGGGTTGGGCGGTGGAATTCACGCAGCACCCGGGAAGCGACAATTCCGACCACTCCGATGTGCCAGGAGGAATCTCCCTCGACGATGACCAGATCGCGCAGAGGATCGAAGCGGCTCCGTACGCGTTCTCCAGCCTCTTGGGCGATACGTTTCTCGACCTCTTGGCGTTCGCGATTCTGCAAGTCGAGCACCTCGGCCAGACTTTGGGCTTCGGACTCACGGTCGCAGAGCAGCAGCCGCAGGGCATCTTCCGCGGTCTCTAGGCGTCCGGCGGCGTTGAGACGAGGTCCGAGTTGGAAGCCGACCTCATAGACTCCCATCGGGCTGCGTGTCCGCGAAACCCGCTTGAGCGCCTGTAATCCCAATCGCGAAGTGCTGTCGAGGCGCTCTAGTCCGGCGTGCACCAGAATGCGATTTTCGCCGATCAATGGAACGAGGTCTGCCACGGTGCCCAGTGCCACAAGGTCAAGCAATGTCTTGAGGTTGTAGGTGTCAAACCCAGCTAGGCCCAATTCGCGCCCGTGCTTAACTAGGGCGTGTGCCAGCTTGAAGGCCAGGCCCGCTGAGCAGAAGGGGGCGATAGCCGCCTCCGGGGAACGCAATGGGTTAACCAGGGCTAGAGCCGGTGGCAACGGGTCGCTGAGCTGGTGATGGTCTAAAACTAGGACATCGACTCCGCGACTGTTGAGCCAGCCGATTGCCTCCACCGCGGTTGAGCCGCAGTCGACGGCCAGCAGCAGGGAAGTGGGGTGACGGGCTAGGCAGTTTTCCACGCCGGCCTGGCTCAGTCCATAGCCCTCGTCCCGGCGGTGGGGTAGGTACTGGGAACACTGCCATCCCAGTGTGGTAAAGACCTCTGTTAGGATGGCGGTCGAGGTCACTCCATCCACATCGTAGTCCCCGAAGATCACCAGTGATTCGTTTCGCTCTCGGGCGAGGAACAGCCGGTCGATCGCTAAACGGATGTCGGGAAGGACCATCGGGTCGGACAGGGATTTCAGGCGCGGGTCGAGGAAGGCATCGGCGGCCTCGGTGGTCACGATTCC
>JBDKKQ010000340.1:0-4009 GCA_039796015.1 Verrucomicrobiota bacterium | reverse complement strand
CTCCTGAAAATCCTGAAAGGCTGGCTTGCGCCTTGGGGACATGCTGAACTCTACGCCACGCCTATGAAACAGAACGCCCCATCTCGTGCTCTGACCTGTTCGCTTGTCTCTCTGCTGGCTTCAGCGCTGCCCACCCTCGCGGGCTCCTGGGTGACCTACGAACCCAAAGCCGGAACGGCTAACGGGAAGACAATCGTCATGCTGAGTGGCGATGAAGAATACCGTTCTGAGGAAAGTTTGCCGCAAATGGGCAAAATCCTCAGTCAAAAGCATGGTTTCAAGTGCACCGTGCTTTTTAGCCAGGATGCCGACGGAATCATCAATCCCAACAACCAGACCAATATTCCGGGCATGCATCTGCTGGCTTCGGCGGATCTGGTGGTCAATCAGTTCCGCTTCCGCGAATTGCCCGATGCCGACATGGAGCACTTCGTCCGGTACCTCGACAGCGGCAAGCCTATGATGGTGCTCCGGACGGCAACTCATGCCTTCAATTATGAACGCAACAAGCAGAGCCCTTACGCCAGTTATTCGTGGACGGCCAAGGGTGGCGGCTTCGGAGGCAAGACCGTGGGCGAGACGTGGACTTATCACCATGGACATCATGGAAAAGAAGCCACGCGCGGCGTGATCGACGGCCGTCATGCCAAACATCCGATCTTGAATGGAGTTTTTGATGTGTTTGGACCCAGCGACGTGTACGGGGTGAACCCGGACTTTCCCAAGGACGCCACTATCTTGATGCACGGCCAGGTTCTCACCGGTATGCAACCCAGCGATCCGCCGAACTTGAGCAAACAGGCTATGCCTTTGATCTGGTTGCGCGACTACAAGGGAACTTCAGGACACACCTCCCAAGTACTCTGCTCCACCATTGGAGCCGCCTCCGATCTGCGCAGCGAAGACCTCCGCCGACTCTTCGTCAATGCGACCTATTCCCTCACGGGGCTGGAAGTTCCGAAAAAAGCCGACGTGAGTCCTGTGGGTGTCTTCGAACCCTCGATGTTCGGCTTCAACACCTTCAAGAAGGGCGTGAAGGTCGAGTCCCACGAACTGAAGTAATCCTTTCGGGGCACGGGCACCGACGGTGACCCATTGGATTATCATCCGAAGCAACGAACCGGGAGCGCAAAGCCCTGAAAGAGTTCAGGGAAGCGCGGGCCAAGTTGCCCTCCGGAATATCACCAACCGACCCAAGCTCAGTCCCGGTCACGGATTCAGGCGGATCCGCCACAGTTCGGCGGATTCGCCCGCAGCCAACTCAAAGACTCGCTCAACCGAGCCATCGGTCTGAAGGGCACCCGGTGGCACCGAATAGATTCCGCTGAGCACGGTGGCACTCACAGTGACGGTGGAGTTGCCCGAGAGCGTGATGCGCTCCAAAACATATCCCCGATCTCGCGGACCCCGGGTTCGAAGACGAACTTGGTTACCAGAAAGCCTCTCCACCAACACGATGGGTTTTACCGGACCAATCGTCTTCAACGATTCAGCGCGCCAATTTGAAGGCAGATAAGCCGGTTCCCAGGAAACAATTCGGGCCAGGCATCGGTCGGCCAAGGCTGCTTCGGTGGGCCATGGTGGCATCGACTGGTAGTCCAACTGATCGACGACAAAGTAAGGCACAAATCCGGCATCTGGCCGGGGCGGCAACTGAGGGTTGTCGGGGCGAACCAAACTCAATCGCTCCCCACCGGAAGCCAATTGGCCAGTGTAAGGCCCCAACACGATCTGGGCATCGGACGCACCTAATAGGCTGCGCACCGCGGCCACATTATTGGTGTTGGCCACGATCCATCTCGCGCCCGGTGCCATTGCCTGAGGTTCGGTGAATGCAAAACTAATACCTCCCTCGATGCGCCACCCATTGGTGGGATAGGCCGGATCATACAAGGGGACCGTCTCGCCAGACACATTCTCTAACTCCACGAACTCAATCTCCCCCGCAGGCGCGGCATACCGGAGTCGGCGAAAAACAACCGGTCCGAGGGCATGCGGAGAATTGGTACCTCCCAGTCCCTGACGGAAAATATTCAATAATAACGGGTCCATCGAGTTGTCGATCCCGGTTCCCAGCGTCATGCGCTGCATCAACTGGAAGGGCCCTTCTCCATCCGGATGCCGCCCAAAGCTCACGCCATTGGGACTCGCCGGAAACTCCTGAACATCTTCCCAGCGACGAGGAATGCCCACCGCATCGGCCGACAGAAGCGTCACCATACCACCCCGCGCGGCGCCAAAAGTCAGGGCCGTGCGACCCGCAGCGGGTTGGAGCGGGTTGAACTGATATTCGTAGATTATCCGGAAGCCCCGGGGCGGAACCACTGTCCCCGGCGGAATACGGAAGCGGAACGGGTCGGTCAGTTCGTTGGAAAGAAACCATCCTCCGACCTCCATCGGCTGATCCGTGCGGTTGAATAGTTCCACCGCGTCTTCCAAGGGAGGATCGGTGTGGGCCAGCAATTCATTGATCACCACCCGATTGGGGATGCCGGCCCCGGCTGTTCCCGGAGAACCGAAGTATTCGGCGCTGGCCCGCCAATTCTTAGCGGCTGTGAGATCTGCCGAGGGATCCACCAATTCAATGGAGCCACCCTGACCGGCGGGTCGTGTGGGCCAGTCTCCGTCGATTCCGTATTTGAGTTGAGCCAAGATCGATCCGCTGGCGCTGTTCAGAATAAGGGCCTCTCCGCCATTGTTCAGAGCTCCGGAATAGGAGCCGGCCACCAATCCCGTCACCGGCCCGTACCGCGCCGCAAACACTGTGGGGTTACGGCAAATAACGGTCCGAGCCTTGGGTTGCAGAATAAATGAAGCGGGAAACGTGAAGGCTATTCCTGCTGAAAAACTCGCTCCCGAAAGGTCGGCCGCTTGGGACCCCGGATTGAAGAGTTCCAAGAATTCTGCCTCGGCATAAGCAGAGTCGCCAGGGGGATCGTACATCACCTCACTGAGGACTACCGACTGCGCAGAGAGCGTCTTGGCCCATCCCAATAGAGCGGCAAAAATCGCTATCGTCCAATTCCTGTGCACCTCACGAAGGTAACGGTTGCCCAGAAACAGGAAAGGCTGCTGGAGATGCTTTCCCCAAACGGGGCTTTTTCTTGGAGGGCGGCCGGGGTTCAATCGTCCCACATGCAACTGACCGACGGACTGCACCTGGCCTATTGCACCAATATCCATCGGGGAGAAAATTGGACGGAAACCTTCGCGGGTCTGGAGCTTCACACCCGAGCGGTTCAAGCCCGGGTCTCTTCAGGCCGACCCTACGCCATCGGGCTTCGACTGAGCGACCGTGCTTCCCGGGAGCTCATCGAACCAGGCACCTTTCGGGCCTTTCAAGAATGGCTGAAACACAACAATGCCTACGTGTTCACCATCAACGGGTTCCCTTATGGCCAGTTCCACGGGCAACGAGTGAAAGAACAAGTCTATGCCCCGGACTGGTCGCAGCCCGAACGGTTGGACTACACTCGAAGGCTCTTCCGAATCCTGGCCGACCTCCTGCCGCCAGGAGTGTCCGGCAGCGTCAGCACCGTACCGGTTTCGTTCAAAGCCTTCCAACGCTCACCCGATGATGAGCAACGCGCCCTGCTGCAGCTTTGGGAATGCGTCGATTTCCTCGATGAGCTCTCCCGCCAATCCGGCCATGATCTGCATCTGGGACTAGAACCCGAGCCGCTGTGCACTCTCGAGACCACCAGCGAGTGCGTGAGTTATTTCAATCGACTGAGAGCCTTGCGCCCCGGAGACCGGCGCATCGACCGTCATCTGGGCGTGAACTACGACTGCTGCCACTTGGCCATCGAGTACGAAACGCCGACCGAAGCCTTGGCACGGTTGCAGTCCGCGGGCATCCGGTTGAGCAAGATCCATCTGAGCAATGCCCTGAGCGTGCGTCCTACCGCCGAGATCCGCCAATCGCTTCAGGCCTTCGCCGAAGACATTTATTTCCATCAGGTCATCGAACGACGCACCGACGGCACCCTCGTCCGCCATGCCGATCTCC
>JBDKKQ010000339.1:0-6761 GCA_039796015.1 Verrucomicrobiota bacterium | reverse complement strand
GGCATGACACTCATACCCAGGGGTGAGGCGGACAGGGAGTCAGCCCAGAGACCGCTCAAGACGGCCAGGGAAACGGTAATCCCAAAGCCGTGGGTCAAGGCCGCATAGCAAATGAGCGCCGGACTGAGTGCCATCGGGACCGTGAGCCATAGTCGAAGCCCTGAAAACTGGGTCTGGGCGAACACCGACAGCCATGTCACCAGGAAGAGCAGGATTAGGGTGAAGCGGTTCATGGTTGCAACACCCACACCTCTTCGAGTCGGTTGAGATTGGCAGTCAGGCGGACTCGGGCGGTGGTGAATACGTTGCCGTCCTCGTTCCGGGTGTCGACAATGGTCCCAACTGGGAGACCTGCCGGAAAGACCCCGCCTAAGCCGCTGGTGAGCACCACCTGACCGGCCATAATTCCTGGGCAGTTCTGCAGAAGGGTCATTTCCACCAGCCCACCATCGCCTGAAAGGGTTTGCCCCGGTTTGATGATTCCCAGATCGCGGGTCTCCTTGACCACGACCGCCACCCCGCATTCGGCATCACCGACTAAAGCCACCTGGGAGTGACTCAGGCCTGCCTGGCTAATTCGGCCAACGAGGCCCGCGCCGCTCATCACGACTTGGTCGGGTTTCAAGTTATCCCGGGATCCTAGATTGACTTGGATCGTTCTCCACCAGGTTGTTGGGTCTCGCCCCACCACTCGCGCCAGCTTGAGGTGCCAGGGACCGCGTGGGGCCGCTCCGATCGCGCTCCGCAGCCGCTGATTCTCTGCCAGGGCATCCGCCCCCTGCAGAGCTGAGACCCGGAGCTCGGCGTTCTCACGCTCTAGGCGCAAGAGGTTGTCAATCAACGTGGAGCGGGGGAGGACTTGATAACCAGCCCGGTCGAGCAAGTTATCTGCGGCCGCTCGGATGCCGAAGAGAGGCAGAAACGATGCGCCAATAGCCGACTTGACCTGCGTCTGGAGAGAGGCAGGCAAGTTCAGTAGGCTCAGCGTGAGGAGTCCTACGCCGGCCAATGCAAGGTAATGGGTCCGCTTCAGCACGTTCGATCCGGTGACGGACGAACGAACCCCGGGGAGATCAGGTAGTCGTGGAAGAAGCGACTCTTCGGAGGAAGGAAAGTTCCTGCAGCACACGTCCGGTGCCCGTGGCCACGGCGCTCAACGGATCGTCGGCGATGTGGACCGGAAGACCGGTTTCTTGAGAGACCAAGCGGTCGATGTTGCGCAACAGCGCTCCACCGCCGGCCATCATGATGCCCTTGTCTACCAAGTCGGCAGACAATTCCGGCGGGCATCGTTCTAACGTGATGCGGACAGACTCCAAAATACTCGAGAGCGGTTCTTGTAGGGCGGCTCTGATTTCTTCGGACCGGATGAGGACCGTCTTGGGGAGGCCCGCACTGAGGTCGCGGCCCTTCACCTCCATGGTCAATTCCTGGTCCAACGGAAACGCCGACCCGACACGGATCTTGATCTCCTCGGCGGTACGTTCGCCGATCATTAAATTGTGAGCGCGCTTCATGTGCGCGACGATCGTTTCGTCGAATTCATCGCCGCCCACTCGGACGCTGCGACTGAAGACGATGCCTGCCAGCGAGATGATCGCGATCTCGCAGGTACCACCGCCGATGTCGACAATCATGTTGCCTGAGGGTTCGTGAACCGGCAGGCCTACTCCGATAGCCGAAGCCATGGGTTGCTCGATGAGGTACACTTCGCGGGCCCCAGCGTGGGTGGCAGAGTCCTTCACGGCCCGTTTTTCGACCTCGGTGATGCCCGAGGGTACGGCGACGACCACTCGCGGCATGATTAGCTTGCGGTGATGTACCTTTTGAATGAAGTGCCGAAGCATCGCCTCGGTGATCTCAAAGTCGGCGATGACGCCGTCTTTCATGGGTCGGATGGCGACGATGTTGCCGGGGGTTCGGCCGAGCATGCGCTTGGCTTCTTCGCCGACTGCCAAAACATTGGTTGTCCCGGCTTGGATGGCCACCACTGAGGGTTCGCGCAAAACGATTCCCTGATCCCTCACATAAACGAGGGAGTTGGCGGTTCCGAGGTCGATTCCGATATCGTTCGAGAAGAGACCTTTGATCTGCGCAAACATTGAGAAGCCTTTTGGACGAGTCCGAAGGATGGGTGGAAGATCACTGCCCGGTCAAGGTAAATGGGGAGAGACTCGGGCGGGATCAGGTTTTGATCGGCAAGAAGGCTTGGGCTGATTCAGTGCACGGGTTCAATCACCGGCTGACCCAAAGGTGATTAATAGCAATTCAGCGGCCTATTCAGCGATTTTGGATGAACCAATTGTGACGGGCCAAGACGCTACCTATTTCTAGGCGACCCCAGTGGTCAGAGCTTCTCAGAGGGGTTTAAAGACAGGTTTGGCTTTTAAAATCTGAGGTCTAGCGGCCCTCGGTCATGGCCGAGGGGAGGCCAGATTCCCAAGACTTAGGGGTGTTCCAAGGGCGGCCGATGAGCTCATCCTCTGTTCTGCAACCAGAGAGCAGCGCTAGCACTATTCCAGCCAATGCGACCCCTTTCCACCGCTGAGTGAGTGACTTCATGGACGGATCAGTACAGCACCTGATCACCGGCGGCAACAGCGACATCCCCCTGTTTCCAAGTCGGAAGGACATTGGCGACGCAGCGATTGGCTTCCACGGTGACGATCTTGACCTTACCTACCAGCTTATCTCCCCGGCGAACCATCAGCAAACCACCTTCTAAGGCACCGTGCTGAGAGCCGACGTTGAGAACCACAAACTCCCACTTCGGATCCACAGCCAGAACGGCTCCTTTGAGGCCGGGCATGGCAACAACGCGGTTATCGTCTTCGTACTTGGAGAGCTTGTTCTTCAGTGCGGCAACGTTGCGCTGCAAGATGGTTTTTTCGTCGGCCAGCACACCGGTCAACTCTTTGGAGGCCTTCAAGTCGGCCTTCATGGCCAGAATCTGATCAGGCTTGAGGCCTGTGCCGCTCCACTGAGCCAACTGCTCTTGGGCGGCGTTCTTGTCAGCCAGAGTCTTGTTGTAATCAGCGAAGTATTTGTCAGCACGGGCTTGTTGAGTCGTTGCAGTCGATGTGGCCGCTTCTAACTCCTTCTGAGTGGCGGCTAGCTCTGAGCTTTTCTTGTCGGCTGTTGCTGTGGCCGCCTTGGCCTTTTTTTCAGCCTCGGCCTTGGCAGATTCTGAAGCCGCGAGGTTGGTCTGGAGATCGGTGCGCTCCTGAACCAAACCTTCGATCTTGGGTTTGGTGACGGTGAAGCTCAGCGCCAAGCTTCCGATGGCGGCCAGTACGGCAAGGATAAGGGCTACTCGGTACATGAAAGAGAGTTGTTGGGCGGACACTAGGATGGTGCTTGGAAAACTGTCAACGGCCGTGGCTGTTAACCTGACGATTTTGTCGGTTTGCCTGTGACCGGGGCTGTGGGGAGTGTTTTTTTCGCGTTCTCGAACAAAATCGCTTGCGCCGATTGCGATGCGGGTTTTTCGTCCGAAGGAATCCCTGTTGTCAAATAAATGTAACTGGGGTGTTTCAGACCAACCAACCTATGTCGTACCACAACTATCGCCAGTTCCGGGGCACAGTTCTCCGGAGTGCCATCACGGTCGGGCTCGGATCCCAATTGATTACTGTGCCCGCTCTGTGGGCCCAGAACGCTGATCCCGCAACCAAGACCCTCGAGTCTACGGTCATCACCGGATCCCTCCTATCGGGAGCCGAGGCGGAAGGATCTTTATCGGTCACTGCCATCGACATGGCCTCACCGGTCAATGGTGGGTTTGCGAACCTGAGTGACGTATTTCGCCTCAAGTTACCCCAAATGGGTGGTACCGGAAACCTCAACGAAGGTTACGGCAATGGCGGTTCGGGACAGTCGTTTGTGGGTCTTCGTGGCCTGCCGGGCAATGCGACCTTGTTGCTTGTGGACGGTCGTCGTACTTCGACCTCCGACCTGAACATGATTCCGCAGGCGGCCATTGAGAGCATCGAGGTGCTCAATGACGGCGCCGGCGCCATCTACGGTACGGATGCCGTCGCGGGCGTGGTGAACATCAAGCTCAAGAAGAACTTCCAGGGCACCCAGTTCAGCGCGTTCTACGGCAACACGATGGACAAGGATATTTCCCAGCGCCGTTTTCAGGTCAATTTCGGCACCTCCAACGAGAAGACTCGTGCGTTTTTCTCTGCCGAGTACAATTCTGCCAACGACCTGCTGAGCATCGACCGCGACCGCAGTTTCCCCTCTGGCAGCAACGTTTCGGGTACCTCCAACCCAGGCCTTTTCTTCAATAAGCGCAGCTTCGGCACCCATTCGGTGACCAGCGCTTCGGGAGACGTTCTAAACGTGGCCAATGGCATCGCCCTGCGTTGGACCCCGGCCTTCTCAAACACCCGAGGCCTGACCAATGCCTCGCAAGTTCCGACCTTCACCGGTCCGGTGCCGGCTTCGGTGAGCGTGGGTGGACTCCAATTCCCCATCGTGGTCGCGGGCAACAAGTTTGATCCGAGCGCCTATGTGGATACTTCCAAGGCGACGGCGGCTTCACAGGTCACGGCGGCCCGGACCGCAGCCGAGGCCGCCTTGCGTGGGGTTCTTCCGGCGGGTTCCCAGTTGCGCTATGGCGGCAACGAGAGCCTGGTTCCGGGAACCAGCGCTGGCTTCCCCTACGGCTACTACACCACGGCTTATCGTCCGCACGATCGCTACGGATTCGACACTTCCGTGGCCCATCAACTCTTCGGGGAACACCTCGAGGCGTTTGCTGATGCCTACTACATGAGCAACAAGTCGTCGTACACCTTGGCTCCAGGTCCTCTGGGTGGGTATACGATGTCTTCGGGCAACCACTGGTGGCAGCAGGTTTTCCCGGGCAGCGCTGCGAACGACAAGTTCAACATCACCTATCGCCCGGTTGAAAATGGTCCCCGCATTTACAACGACCTGTACCAGAGCATTCACACGGTGGCGGGCCTCCGCGGTCGCATCGGTGAATCGACCTGGAACTGGGAAACGGCCTTCCTGTACGACCGCACCCAGAACGACACCGTCATCACTGGCGGCGTGCTGACCGACAAGTACCAGGCGGCACTGGACTCTGGTAACGTATCTTCCGCGTTCAATCCGTTCGGTTACACCCCGATCAACGGAACTTCGGCGGTAAATTCAGCGGACGTCCTCAACGGCTTCAAGGGTTCGGCCACCCAGCAGAACGCTTATGTTACCCAGCAGTTCGACGGCTTGGTACGCGGCGAAGTGTTCGACTTGCCTGGTGGGGCTATCCAAGCCTCCCTCGGCGCCCAGACCCGTCGTGATTCCTTGGACATCGCCCCGGACTTCGCTCTTCAGAATGGCTCTGTGGCTCCGTTCAACACGGCTGTCCAGTGGGCTGCTGGCCGTCAGACGGACGCCGTCTACAGTGAGGTTCAGGTGCCTATCTTTGGCAATGATCTCAAGTTCACCGGCATGGAATCCTTCACCGTAGGCACTGCGGTCCGTTATGAGCAGTTTTCCGACGCGGGTGACACCGGTGCTAAGCCGCGCGTGAACTTCCGTTGGCAGCCGATCGAGAAGCAGGTGGTGATCCGCGGATCTTACGGTCAGGGTTTCATCGCTCCGTCACTGGCTTCGATTTATCAACCGGCGGGTGGTCAGGATTTTCCTGAGGTTTACAATCCGATCACTCAGATCCGAACCCAGCCCCAGAATGGCGTCCTCGCCGTCAACAACCCCAACTTGAAGCCCGAACAGGCCGAGAATTGGCTCATTGGAGCGAAGTTCTCCCCGAACTTCCTCAAGGGTTTCACCGTGGGTCTTGACTACTACAAGATCACTCAGGCGGGCATTCCGTTCTCGAGCGAGCAGTACATTGTCAACCAATGGGCCATGAACGGTGGCTCCGGCAATGCCAAGAACCCCTATGGGGCTTCTGCGACTCCGAGCGCGGCCAATCCCCTGGGTGCCCAGGTAGCCGTGGATCCGACGACCGGCGATATCGACCAGATTCGCAACGTGGGTCCGATCAATACGGGGACCCGTTCGACCGACGGACTCGACTTATCGATGACTCAGGAGATCGAGACCTCAATGGGTAAGTTCTTCCTGGCTGGCAATGCCACCAAGGTGCTGTCCATGAATATGGAGAACTTCCCAGGTTCGGCTCCGATCGATTACCTTGGAAGCTTCTGGGCCTCCGGTGCAGCCATGTCTGATGTAGGATTTCCCGAATACCGCGCCACGGCGTCGGTGGCCTGGGAGTACGAGCGTTACTATGCTGCTGTCGCCTGGAACTTCACCTCTGCCTATCGTGAAGATCAGAGCGGACAGAACTACGAGACGATCGATGGGAACGCGCCCGACACTCGTTCGGGTCGAGACTACAACACGATCGACCTCCGCACGCGCTACACCATCCCGAAGGTGGAGGCCAACCTCAGCTTCGGTATCAACAACGTGTTCGACGAGCGCCCGCCGGCCGTTTTCTCGGCCTTCGAGAGCAACGTCGCTCGTCAGTTCGCCGACCTCCGAGGCCGGTTCTACTACCTCGAGTTGAGCAAGAAGTTCTAAACAACTGAACCACCGCACGCGTGGTCAACGGCTAGACAGGGCCGGCCTCATCCCAGAGGCCGGCCTTTTTGCATCTACAGGCTCCTTTCAAGGGACAGGCTCCTTTCAAGGGACAGGCTCCTTTCAAGGGACAGGCTCCTTTCAAGGGACAGGCTCCTTTCAAGGGACAGGCTCCTTTCAAGGGACAGGCTCCT
>JBDKKQ010000338.1:0-3144 GCA_039796015.1 Verrucomicrobiota bacterium | reverse complement strand
ATGGGGGGGCTTCCGTCCATCCCACCCACTGGAGACACCTCATTCTGCCTTACGCCTGGAAGGGGTACGAAACCCCGGTGTACCTCTGGCAACCTTCCGGAGCGGGACCCCGTTTCAACCTGATTCCGCTGTGGTGGGGAACCTTCAAGGTAACCGTGATCGCTTTGGTGGTGGGTGTGCCTCTGGCGATTGCAGCAGCTCTCTATGTGTCACAAGTCGCCACCATTCGGTGGCGCCTGTGGCTCAAGCCGGTCATCGAACTCATTGCTGGGGTTCCAACTGTAGTGATGGGTTTTCTTGCCCTGGGAATCTTGGCTCCGGTCTTCCAGCGGGTCGTCGGTGTTCCGTTCCTGCTCAATGGAATGTTGGCTGGGGTGGCGGTGGGTGTGGCCATCGTGCCAGTGGTTTTTTCACTGGCTGAGGACGCTCTGAGTGCGGTGCCGCGAGATTGGGTCCGGGGAGCGTTGGCTCTGGGAGCCACTCCGTGGGAAGCGGTTCGCCATGTGGTATTACCGGCGGCGGCCCCCGGTATCACTGCCGCGGTGTTGCTGGGTGCGGCTCAAGCCTTGGGAGAAACGATGATCGTGATGATGGTGAGCGGCAATGCGCCGACCCTTGGATGGAGCGTATGGGATCCGGTTCGGACCGTGCCGGTGACGTTGGCAATCGAATTGGGCGAGGCGGCACGGGGCGGGCCTCACTACCGAGTGCTGTTCCTGATGGGGTTTTTGTTGTTGGTTCTGAGTGTGGTGCTTCAGGGGTTGGCACGGGGCATCCGCACTCGACAGGCCCGATTCCGAGGGGAGGCAATAGCATGATCCGACGAATCCCTGCGTGGTTGTTTCCTCGCCTGACCGGTGCTGTCGCTTGGGCACTGGCCGGTTTGGTATTGAGCCTCATTCTGGGGATTTCCCTGATGGCTTGGCCGCACCTGTCGTGGGCGGCGTGGGTGGGGCAAGAGGGCCGTGCTTCGAATCCCTTGGATCCTCGGAGTGTCCACCTGGTACCGCTTTTGGTCGGGACGGCTGCGCGAACTTTTCTGATGTCTTTGGCCGTAATTCCCATGGGTATCCTCACGGCCGTCTACTTGGCCGAGTACGCGCCGTCGGGATCCCGGACTGCCCGGATGCTGCGATGGCTCATCCAGGTATTGGCCGGTGTTCCCAGCGTGATCTTTGGATTGTTCGGTCTCGGGTTCTTCGTCGGCGTCGTGGGCGGAGGATTGGATCGTTGGACGGGCGATCTCGCATCCCCTGTTTGGGGGCGTCCGGCCTTGTTGTGGGCCTCACTCACCATGGCGTTGATGACCTTGCCGGTGGTGGTCGTGGCCACCGAAGAAGCCTTGCGCTCGGTGTCTCAGGATCTCCGTGTCGCCGCCATCGCATTGGGTGCCACTCGCCTGCAAGTGTTGCTGCGGATCCTATTGCCCAATGCTCTGCCAGGTATGGCGACCGGAGTGATTTTGGCCATTGGACGGGCATCCGGAGAGGTCGTGCCGCTGCTTTTCACCGGAGCCGCAGTCGCCACTCAGGGTTCGCTGGCCTTGAATGAGCGCTTCATGGACCTGGCCTACCAGGTCTTTGTCTTGTCCACGCAGTCCCCCGACCCTCAAGCCAGTCGCCCCCTGTTGCTGGCCAGCGTCTGGGCTCTCGTCTTCCTGTCCCTAATGTTGAATGCTGGCGCAGCGATGCTCCGATTCCGGGCCACCCCGGCGGCGCGAGATCGCCTTTGACACCGTGACCTCCGAGGCTCCCCAGAACCCTGTTTGCATCGATATCCAGAGCCTGTCCCTCTGGTATGGACCGACCCAAGCTCTGCGGTCGGTGTCGCTGATTGTCCCGGAGCGGCAAGTCACCGCGCTCATCGGACCGAGTGGCTGCGGAAAGTCCTCCTTGTTGCGATGCCTCAACCGGATGAACGACCTCATCCCCGGAGTTCGTGTGAGCGGGGGCTGTCGGGTGGGCGGAGTGAATGTTCAGGATCCTCATGTGGACGTGACACAGCTCCGTCGGCGGGTAGGAATGATTTTTCAGAAATCCAACCCGTTCCCGCAGTCGGTCTTCGACAACGTGGCCTTCGGACTGCGGATTGGCGGATGTTCGGGTTCTGAGTTGGAGGGGCGGGTCGTATCGGCGCTGCGGCGCGCGGCCTTGTGGGATGAAGTCCGGGACCGCTTGGGTGAGAACGCGCTCCGACTTTCCGGAGGGCAGCAGCAACGCTTGTGCATTGCGCGGGCGGTGGCCGTCGAGCCGGAGGTGCTGCTCATGGATGAACCGGCCAGTGCTCTGGACCCGGTCTCGGTGGGTCGGATCGAGGACCTCATCCGCGAACTGCGCGAGGACTACACCATCCTCATGGTCACTCATCACATGCAGCAGGCCGCGCGTTTATCCGACCAGACGGCCTTTCTCCATCAGGGTGAGCTCGTTGAAGTGGATCGGACTGATCGAATTTTTTCCCAGCCCCGAGACCCTCGCACCGAAGACTACGTGACGGGTCGCTTTAGTTGAGGGGTTCGATCTGTGAAGCGAATCGTCGAATCCGGGGTTTCCAAAAGAGATTTCCCTCGGCCCAATACTCTCCAGTGACATCGTTGGAGGCAGAGATCACACAGCTCAAGGACCAGTTGCTCCGCATGGCAGGGATGGCGGAAAGCCTGGTCGTCCGCGCTGTCCGGGCCCTTGTAGATCGGGACGATGACTTAGCTCGCAGTGTGACCGCCGGGGACGAGCCCTTGGACGAGTTGGAGAAAGCGTTGGATGCTGCATCGATTGTGCTGCTGACCAAGGCGCCGTTGGCGGGGCAGCTGCGCCTGATCACGGTGGTGATTAAGATTACCGGAGATTTGGAGCGCATCGGCGATGAATCCACCACCATTGCGCGACGCGCTTTGGAGTTAGGTCGCGAGCCGCAGCTCAAGCCCTATCAGGACATTCCAAAGATGTCCCACATGGCCACCGAAATGTTGAGGGACGCCCTCGACGCCTTCGTGCATGGCGACACCGTCAAGGCCCGAGCCGTGATTCCGCGCGACAAAGCCGTCGATGCGTTGAATCGGTCGCTGCATCAGGAGTTGACCCAGTTCATGATCCAGGATCCCGCTAACATCGGTCGATGCCTGCACCTCATGACCATTAGCAAAGC
>JBDKKQ010000337.1:0-3415 GCA_039796015.1 Verrucomicrobiota bacterium | reverse complement strand
CCGCCGATTTCGGTGATGAGCACGTCGGCCCCAGACTTGGAGGCCAGATGGGTGATGCGCCGCTGGATCTCATCGGTGACGTGCGGAATGACTTGCACGGTCTTGCCCAGATACACTCCATCGCGCTCGTTCTTGAGCACCTGCTCGTAGACCTGTCCGCTCGTCGTCGCGTTGGCCCGGCTCAGTTTGGTATTGGTGAAGCGCTCATAGTGCCCGAGGTCTAGGTCTGTCTCGGCACCATCGTCCAGCACGTAAACCTCGCCATGTTGATACGGGCTCATGGTACCGGGATCGACGTTCAGATACGGATCGAACTTCTGGAATGCGACGGTCAGTCCGCGATTCTCCAGCAGGGTTCCGAGCGCCGCCGCGGTGAGGCCCTTGCCTAGGGAGCTCACGACGCCGCCCGTAACGAAGATGTACTTCATGAGATGTTACTGTCCCAAGGCGTTTGCCTGAGCATCAAGTAAAACTTCAGGCGGTGAAGACCGTCGCCTCTGGGTTGGCTCGTGTTAGCTCATGGTGACTCGTGTTGGCGCTGAGCCATCGCCTATTGAGTCGTGGAGTTCCGGTGCGCGGCCGGTGAGGCGATCCAGGCACCCACCTTGTCGGCCCAGCGCTTGCCGTGCTCGCGAAGGCCGGGCCCGCTGAAATGCACACCCTTGCCGCCCGAGTCTCGCAGGGGGCCCTTGAGGGCGTCGGAGTCTGGCCCCTCGAGGGCGATGCCTTCCTGCCACAGAGAAGCTTGTGCCGCTCGGATGTCGGCCGAGGCCTCGTCGCCCGGCACATGGTAGCTGACTTGCGCCACGAACCACGGCGGCTCCCAGCCAATGCGTCGTCGGGATTCTTGGATCACGGTGCTCAGGTATTCCCGGTAGCGGGCGCCGGCGAGGGTCCGTGAGGCATCCGCCTGGTTGGCATCGCTCTCTCCCTGATGCCACAGAACCGCACGGAATCCACCGGGTCCTAAGGGAGTCAAGCGGCTCACCAGACCTTCGAAAGCCGCGCCGTCACTTTCCCACTCCCCGGAGTCGAGCCGGCGGACCCGTTGGGTCAGGGTCGGCGGGTTGGGAAAGCGGGAACCCTTGGGCAGCCACTCGCGGATACTGGTTGCTCCGATGCCACAGGCAACGAGGCCAACCGGGACGCCCAAGCGCTTGGACAGCGCGTCGCCAAAGGGGGGCAGGAAGCTGCCGCCGCCGCCGCTGGCACCGGGTTGCGGGTCTAGGGCCGGACGCCAGTGCATGCCGTCGAAGGTGGTGACCCATCCCGACTGGGGCTTCTGGAGTTCTTCGCCATGGTTGGCCGAATTGGACTGTCCAGTAACCACAAACACCTCGCCGATGCCCAAGTGTTCAATGTGGGTCTGGGCCACCACGGAGTCGCCCCTCCGCTGGCGCACCTCGAGCCGGAACCAGCCGCCCGCGGGCATTTCCACGGAGCACCGGAATTGTCCCTTCGAGGTGGGGGTATCTCTGCGGATCCAAGGGCTCGGACGGCCGTCGGCCACAAATCGGGTTTCCAGGCTAATCGCTCCATCGACCAGCGAGCCATCGGTCCCGGTCAAAGTGACCGTACCGCGGTCCATGGTCCGTCGTTGAACGACCTGATAATCAAGCGGTGACGATAAGTGCAGTTCGGCCGCTGTCAGTCCCAACGACAGGCTCCACACGCAGGCGGTTAGGCATCTCCAAGGGGTCATTGTAGGTGCATGATTGAAGAGCCGGATGCCGGCTGGCCAGCGGGAACGCTTGAATCCATCGTCCGTAGAGAAATAGCGTGGCCGTCATAGCGCGGTAACAGGGCCGTGGCAGGGATTCCTCAGTCGAATGAAGAACCGATGTGGCTATCGAAGAATTTTCGGATGGATCCTGCTGGGGTGGGCGGTTGTTTGCTCGCTCCAGGCCGGGCCGCCGCTGCCGCTGCAACTGTCTCTGGAAGAGGGTGCGTGGAGGGAAGAGGTCTTGGGCCATTACAACGGTGCCATCCGCATTCACGAGCAACTGCTAGAACAACCCAATGTTCCGGACCGGATCCGGGTGGAGGCGATGCACCGTTTGGGCATTTGCTACACAATGAAAGGCAACCTGATTCCGGCGGTGAATCTCTTCCTCAAGTTGCTTCGAGAGTTTCCGGATACCGAACCATTTTCTCAGAAGGCCTCTCACAACCTCCTGCTCTTGTCGCCGGAGTCCAATCCGTCGGACCGCAGCTGGTTTCAGGATGAGCGCCTGTTCTTGGGCGACTTAGCCCTGGTGCTCGATGGCGCTCTGGCGCATTCAGAAATCCACAGCGCGACCGAGGTCGCTAGCGAAATAATGGGCGCCTTGCGCATGATGCGCCGACAGCTCTCGGGCCAAGACTTGCAATCGGTCGACCGCACGCTTCGGGCAATGGAGTTGCTCGAGGCGTCTTTGGCGAATCCCAGAACCGCCGGAATCCGCGCCGGGTGGATGCAAAGCCCGGGCCGGTCCTGGATGCTCGACCGGGATTCTCTGTTTGCGCCGGACGACGCCAATGCGGCCGTGGTGGAGGGCCGCGATCGGCTGTCCAGAGCCTTGGTTGCGGAGGATGCAGCCGAGATTCGTAGGCAGGCCGGTCGGGCGGCCCGGTGGGCCGATCCGGTCGTGCGTGCGGGTGAAGAATCGCTGACAGCGGGTTACTTGAAGTTGATCCAGGAATCGACCGCCGCCGTGGCATTGAGGGCTTCGGACGGGCGCTTTCGGGAAGCCCGGGCCGTTTGGCTGCAATCCTCCCGGACGCTGAACCGTGCCTTTGGTGCCTTCACCCTGCATGTGTCGGGGTTGTCTGATTTTCCGGAGGAGATCCGACCACAACTAGTGGCGGTCTTGACCGGGGTCGATGAGGCCCTTCAGGCCATCGAGTCTACCGATGCCTCCAGCGATCCGATGGTTTTGCTGTCTACGGCCATTGAGCAGGTTCGTGCGATCGAGGCTCGGTTGATTCAACCCTCGGATCCGAAGTCTCAAGGCAAGCAGTCTGTCGATCCTGTTAACCCCGTTGCCCTCAATTCCCCGAGTGCTCAGCGACTCCGGCGTTGGGCAGAAGATTGGGCCGCCGTCCGCACCACGTTGGGTGCCGGAGATCTCCTGAGGGCGCGTCAGTTGCTCAAGCCCTACGAACTATGAATACCTTCCTGCTGAAACCCTGACCTCGTGGTATTCCGATTCTTTCCATCCGCCTTGGGTCTCCGCCTCAAGCCTCGTGGCGAATTATTCGTCTCGTTGCTGGCCATCGGATTGGCTGTCGCTCTTCCGGCGATGGCCTGGGTCTGGACCACGGTCCGCACCCTCGATCGAGACCGCCGAGATTGGTCTCAGGAACTGCAAGCTTTGCATCGGTTTCGGCTCGAAGAGGCCATCCGGACACTCGAGGTCGCATTGAAGGCGCGCGC
>JBDKKQ010000336.1:0-6407 GCA_039796015.1 Verrucomicrobiota bacterium | reverse complement strand
GCAGCCGCTGCCAAATTACCCGGAAGGCGCTGGCAAAGTCTTCGGGTCGCCGCGAGACCCACTCAGCGACCGCTTCTGGCGTGAACCATCCGCCCCCGCGGATCTCCGAGGGTTGGAGCACAAAGGGCCCCTCGTGGTCGGCGAGATACACACCACAGAATTCCCAACCGGTGTCTGCGGTGGCCACCAGCTCGAAGATTCTCCGCGGAGGCTCGGACAGTTCGACCCCCAGCTCCTCGGCGACTTCCCGGAGCGCGGTCTCGTCCATGCCATCACCGGCGCTGACATGCCCCGACGAAGAGGCGTCCCAGACTCCAGGGAAATCATCCTTCCAAAGCGCCCTCTGCTGGAGGAACAACTCGCCCCGTTGATTGAAGATCAGCACATGGACCGCCCGATGACGCAGCTTAAGGCGGTGCACCTCGCTACGAGGCGCTTTGCTAATGACCTGGTTTTGTTCATCGACCACATCGAACCATTCCTCGGACATACCCACCGAGATTCCGACAAGACTCCCGGAGGGGCAACCGGAGATCGAGACGGGATTGCCGACCCCTCGGTCTTTCCCGTGACTGCCGCTTGACGGATGAGGAGTAGCTTTCGAGATTGGTGCCAGATGTCGCAGGCCAAACAACAGAAGCTGGGAAAACGGGAAACCCGAGATCTCGACGTGGAGATCGGCTTCCTCGAAGGGTTGATCGGAAAAGATCCTGAGTACGTCGAAGCTCTCCAACTTTTGGCTGATGACTACACCCGGCGCGGGCGCATCAACGATGGCCTGCGGGTGGACCACCAACTCAAATCACTCCGTCCGGGTGATCCTGAGGTGCTCTTCAATCTGGCCTGCAGCCTCTGCTTAGCCGGTGAGTTAGAACCCGCCATCAACGAATTGCTTCGGGCCATAGAAGCCGGGTATCGGGACTTCGACTGGATGCTCAAAGATCCTGATCTGGCTGAGGCCCGCAAAGACCCTGCCTTCCAAAAGGTCCAAGACCAACTGAAGACCCTCAAAGACGGAATCTGAGCCAACTGGGCTGCTAACGAGAGTGTGAAGGAGTTTGGCGGGTGTGAAGTGGGCTCTTATTCTTTGGTCTTGAAGCCCTGCGCCGACCCCTCTTGCAACCCCCGGGCTTTGCGCACCAATTGCAGAAACTCCGCACGGTAGCCCTCGCGGTCCGGCCCCTGCCCTTCTTCGGCCAAGGCCTGAACTTTCTCCCAAGTCAGATCACCCTTGAAGGGGGAATCGCGCAGCATTAATCCATAGCCGACCACAGCGGCGGCAAACTTGTAGTCGGCCGTCGCTGCATCGGAACTCCGGTGCACGTCCGCGACACCCATTTGAAGGCTCCGCGAAGGCTTGTTCTCGGCCGAACCTTGGGCCTGCCCGTTCGCTGAAGAACGGTATCCTACCTCCAAATTCAGCAACTCCGTTGAACTGTCCGCCGGAGCCGCGGATTCGGTGCCGGAACCCGGCCGCGCAGAATCGGTCGAACGGGTGGGAACGATCTCGTACAAGGCGGTGACGGACCGGCCGGCCTCCATCTGAGCGCCAGAATGAGGAGGCGAGGTCCTGGGGGCATCCGCCGATTCCCGGCTCTCTTGGCTGAGCAATCGCCACTCATCAACGCGGGCTGGATTAAACCGCACGTCCACCGTCACGTTTTCGGCCACCGTGGTCGGGGTGGGCTGCAACTCACGTCGCAGCACCGCCAGGGCCTCCGCTGGTGTTGCCGCGGAGGCATAAGCACTTCCTGCTGGAGTGGGCATCCAGGGAGCCTCGGACGGTTGCGGAGGCACTTCAACCCCCAGACCCATCACACTCAAAAACACCCCCCATTCGGTTTGCTCGCGGATGAGCGTTGCCAGCGCCTCCCGGGTTCCGGCCTCGGCGGAGAATTCTGCATCCACAATCCAAACCACTCGGTTAATACCCCCGGGAACATGATGTTGGTCTGCAAGGGCATACGCCCTGCGCAGGCCCTCCAACCCACGCGGAGCACCTTCGGCCCGCAGGGCGCCCACTCCTTGGATCAAACTCTCTCGATCCGCAGCTGCGGTCGGCGGGAGAATTAATCGTCCCTGAGGCCCATCGATGAGCAGGGCCAACGAATCTCGCCCGTCCAACGCCTCAATGAGGGCCTGCAAGCTTCGTTGAGCCCAAGACAGGCGAGCTGAAGAGCCAGGACTGAGCCCGACCAGTACGACCATGTTGACCCGAGGGCGCGCCGCCGCCTGGGCCGGTCGGGCCTGGACACCAATCTTCACCAGACGGTGATCCGGACTCCACGGTGCGTCGGCCACTTCGACATGGGCCGAGACGGGATCCGATCCGGAGGGCGCGGGGTAGTCGTAAGAAAAATAGTTCAATAACTCCTCGAGCCTCACCGCATCGGGCGAGGGCAGCTGACCTTCTTGAAGGGCCTTCCGAATCTGGGGATAGCTGGTGTTGCCCGGCTTTAGCGGGAAGTTGGATCGAGGCGTGATCGCCGCTGATTGAAACGGAATTTCCCGCGTGGTCTGTGCCCGAGGGCGAGGTGCGGAAGTCTTGGCTCGAGTGGTTGGGGTGACCGGGGTGGACGGATGGGGCTGGGATTTTTGAACCAACTCGGCGGCAGGGGTGGCAGCCAGCAAGACCGCGGGGGTGGCCGTACCGGTAGGCGCTTGCGCTGAATCGGCCGATGGAGCCAATCCAAACCGTTTGAACCCAGCCACCGGGGCTGGCGATTCAGGAGATTCCGACGGGGTCGACGATCCAGGTGATCGGGCGGGGCTGCCCCAGGCCAGCGGAGACTCTCCTCGCGATACATCCTCCCGGAGTTGAGCGATGAGAGAAGCATCTGCCGTCGCCTGCGTCGCCTGCGTCGCCTGCGTTGCCACTATTGACGGAGAGACTTCGGCGGGCGCATTCGACCCCCCAGAAAGAACGGCCAGCGCCGGGGACGGCACGGATCCCGAGGGCCAGGCATTCCAGAGGGCCAGACCAATGCTCAACGCAGTGGCTGCGGCCAGACTGTATCCCATGGCCGGACGGGTGAGCACCGACCAAAAACGGTGCCAACCCGAATCGGTGTCCGGAGACAATTCTGCGGAGGACCGGCCAGGAAGACCCTGCCCGGACTGGCCAGCATAGGCCAAGACGGCCTTCCGACGATCGGCGCTGAGGCGATGGATGGCCTCGTGGGTCAAGTCCGTCTCGATGTCATCGGCCACACGCCGAATCTCGCCAATCTCGGCTCGCAGCGGAGCCGAGCGCGCGACGACCTGTTCGGCGACGGCCCGATGCTCGGCCCATCCGGGAACCGACGGATCAAAGGGTCCATCTTTGAGAGCAAAGGCGGTCAACTCCGGGGAGTCGGGCGTCCAGTCCGCAGGAGATGGGGTGGTTTTCATTGTGGGGATGACGGGGGACGGTTGGAGCGGGTCTGGGAAACACTCGGCCCGGCGTCGAGACGCTCAAAGCGCTGCCTCAAGGTCTTCAGGGCGGTGTGTAAGAGAAACCCGACGTTGGTCTCGCTCAAACGGGTCAGGTGGGAAATCTCCCGGTAGCTCAGTTGATTTTGGAACTTGAGGCGAACCACCTCCCGCTGATTGGGAGGCAACGTAGTGAGCAGGGTCATCAAGTTGCGGACATCGTCCCGCGCCTGAGCCGAAGTGGAGGGCGTCGGGGCGTTACCAGCCAACTCGGACGCCTCCGCCTCTGGGGCGCGAGGCCGGCGGGATTCGCGGCGATGCTGGTCCATGGCCTGATTGCGGACCACCGTGAACAACCACGGCACCAAACGTCCTTGCAGCGACTCGGGCTCCTGCTTGCAAAGTTTGAAGAAAGCGTCTTGGACCAGGTCTTCAGCCGAAGGCAAATCTCCCACCAACGATCGCGCGTACCGTATTAACTCCGCCTCATGACGCTCCATGGTCATCCGAACCCACTCAACCCGTTCATAGGTCTGATTGGAGGTGCTGGACGGGTTCATGGCGGTTACGGCTTATTCCACCCTGATAACGCCCGGCCGTGAAGTCCCTTAGCAATAAAAACAGCGATTTTTTACTGTATTTTATACAATTATTACAGAACTAAAGCTATTTTTAGTAATTACTTCACACAGAGTTGGCTCTAAATGATTTCAAAACAGAGTATTCCGACGCAGAAACCCACTAGGAAAGCGCTCTCTCTCTGCGCCCAAATATCTCATCCAAGGATCGAGCCCTGGCAGGTGCTTAAATCTCGCGCCAGCGCTGAGCCACAGGTTGACGCCGACCAACTCCGAACGCGCGGGAAGTAACCTTAAGGCCTGGAGCCGCCTGACGCCGCTTGTACTCCGACAAATCGATGAGTCGGACCACCCGACGCACATCTGCCTCACTGAAGCCTGTAGCGATGATCTCGGCCGCCGGGCGGTCCTCCACCACATAGGCCTCGAGGATGGCATCTAAAACCTCATACGGAGGCAGGCTGTCTTGGTCCGTCTGGTTGGGTCGGAGTTCGGCACTCGGCGCCTTGGTGATCGACGAACTGGGAATGATTTCCCGATCCCGGTTCATCCATCGAGACACCCGATACACCCAAGTCTTGGGCAAATCACTGATGACGGCCAACCCGCCGCACATGTCGCCGTAGAGGGTGCAATAGCCAACGGCCAATTCGCTTTTGTTGCCCGTGGTCAGGAGCAACGAACCAAACTTGTTGGACATGGCCATGAGGGTCACCCCGCGAAGCCGCGCCTGCAGATTCTCTTCGGCTGTGTCTTCCGGGCGACCTTCGAAGAGCGGCTCCATTTGGCGCTTCAGGGCCTCGAAGGAGCCTTGGATGGGCACCACGTCGAAACGGATCCCCAAGTTCTCAGCCAAAGAGCGGGCATCGTCGATGCTTCCGGCACTGGAGAATTGGGTGGGCAAGGCCAGCCCCCGGACATTCTCCGCACCGAGTGCGTCTACAGCCAAGGCGGCGACTAGGGCGGAATCAATGCCTCCCGACAGCCCCAGGACCACCGAGCGGAAACCGCATTTGCCAACATAATCGCGCATGCCCAGCACCAAAGCATCGTGCAACAGAGCCTCGTCGGCCAAAGGGGCCAAGGGGCGATCGCCCGCCGCCTCGGTGTCCACGACCAGAAAATCCGAGGAGAAGTGAGCTGCCTCGCCGAGGCATCCGCCTGCGGAATTGAAAGCCAGGCTGCGCCCATCGAAGACCAGCTCGTCGTTGCCACCGACCAAGTTGCAATAGACCACGGGCACTTGATGACGACGAGCCAGAGAACGCAGCAGGGCACTGCGACGCTGCTCCTTACCGAGTTGCCAAGGCGAGGCGCTCAGGTTGATGAGAATCTGGGCACCCGAAGCGACCAGCGCGGCGGCGGGATCTGGACGATAACGTCGCTGGACCCCAAATTCGGCGTCATTCCAAATGTCTTCGCAGATGGTCAAACCCAATCGACGCCCTTCCCAGTGGATCACCGCATTCTCGGAGGCGGGCTCGAAGTAGCGATCTTCGTCGAAGACATCATAAGTCGGCAGCAGCGTCTTGGTTCGGATCGCCACCACGCGACCCCGGTGCAGCAGCGCCGCCGCATTCGTGAGCAGACGTCCAGGCCGAACCGGATTCTCACCAACAAATCCTACAATCAAGCCCACTTCACCCACGGCCGCGGCCAACCGTTCGAGGGCCGCTTGATTGGCCCGGATGAAGGATTCCCTCAGGAGCAAGTCCCGAGGCGGATAGCCCGTGAGGGACAATTCGGGAGTCAATACCAACTCCACCTGGGCTTCAACGCCGCGGCGATAGGCCTCCAAGACAAGCCCCTCGTTGCCGGCGATGTCCCCGACGGTGGTGTTTAACTGAGCGAGGGCGATCCTCATGGATGAGTTTTAAAACGGGTGGGTCTGGGCTCAGTTCAGTTGGGCGATCGGGCCCAGAACCTCCGCGAGAGCCCCCCGCTCGGTACTGATGAGAGTGCCTGGACCAAAGCCATGGAGAGCGAAGTATTCTGGAGCGGCCTCCAGCACAAACTGGATGCGGGACGATTTTGACGGAACCCCTTGGGCATCGTTGGCCTTGAGGCGAACAATTTCCTGAATCACTCCCTCACGGTCGATGTAGGCCACATCGATGTCGAAGGGCACATTCTTCATGTAAAAGGAGCGTTCGCGCGGACCAGCAAAGATGAAAAGCATGGTCTCTTCAGGACCGATCCCGGTGCGGTGCATGAGCCCCGTGGCGACCTGCGGCACCGTATGACACACTTCTGAGACGATCTCCCGGGAGCCGATCCACAACTTCACCCGAGGCAACTGAACCTGAGCGGTGGCCAAGTGAAACACCGGCTCGGATTCTGCCGACTCGCTGGCGGCCACCAAATTTGAAGCAGACGATCGGGCTGCGGCCGTGGCCGCATTCGACGAGGTCTGTGCTC